>JBNKOT010000568.1:0-21968 GCA_050294855.1 Draconibacterium sp.
CTTGTGTTTTTTGAATAAGTGTTTGTCCCAGCATGTTTCTTATTAAAACTTCTACCTCACTTCCTTGGTTGATTTCAAATTGGAGGGTAAAATTTTCTTTGAATGGATTGGGATAAACCAAAGCTTTATTTTCTTCAAATGCCAATACATCGCTACTAACTGCAAATAATTCTTCGATGGCATCAATTTGGGTGTCGAGCCAGTTGATTCTGCTGTTAACCCAAGTACGTAAATACTGTACTTCGTTTGCATAAGAACCGCCTACATTATTGTTTGGCCAAATATGACTGCTTAATATGTTGAACTTTTTAAAGTTCCGTTCTTGCGCACCGTCGAGTAAATTCTGGCACGAATCGATAAAACTGTTGATGGTACTTTTGCTGAGTACATTTTCGCGCAATTCATTCCATCGGTGTTTAAGGATGGTTTCAAAATATGGATCTTCCCTGAAACGATCCCACCAAAATGGTATTTCGTACCAATCGCCGACTCCAATTCCTTCTTCGGCCCATCCCGAAGTTTGTCCGGCACTAAAAAAGTTGGCATTTCCAAAACAAATGTTGTAATCCCAAAACGGACCCATGATCAGTTTTCCTCCTTTGCTGTCTTTGTCTTTATGAAAATAGGTGCTCACCCGGTAGCCGTCCAAATCGCGGCTTAGCTCGGTAATAATAAAGTAATCTACAAAAGATTCAACATCGATGTATTTCCTGTACCCTGAATACGGATCTTTAAAATTCGCACCTTTTAAAGCATATTCAAACTCAATAACATGTTTGCGGATGTAATCGCGTTGCGACGGAACAAGTTCTTCGTATTTCGGATCGACATAAGAAAACGGTACATCAACACTGCCTGTGCGCCCCATAATTGGAGAATTCCAACTGCCCGGCTGATCTCTGTCGATACTAATGATATATCCTCCGGTCACTTGGTCACCCGAAATATCTTCCGGTTTTAGTTTGGCAATATCGACCCTGTTTTTATCAATTTTTATTTTTTCGACCACCAGATAAACTCCTCGGTATTCGTTATTAATCATTAATTCGACAAAACGTGCACGTGGGTTCCATCGCCCCATTCCATTTCCAATCGAATAAGCCAAGGCATTTCGCATTAACGATTTATCGGAATATGGCCCGTGAAATACCCAGTCGTTCTCGCTTGGCATGCCCAGCAATTCAACATTGTTATTCGAACCGTCGCTTAATCTGGTTTCAACAGTATAGCTTTTTTTGGGAAACATTTGAGCGGTGTTTCCTCTTATTTCAATACCAATAGAGCCGTCATAAGTGAAATCGGTATCGTTAAAACTATTGACTCCATCTGCATTGTCGATCACTTGCATTTTGGCCATAATCTTTGGTTCGTCAACGATGTTTCTGCCTTCGGTATTAATTTTTATTAGTGGAATACTACTCAGTTCTTCTTTTCCTGGAATTACAAACCAATCGGGAGTTTCACTAAAAATTTGTGTTTCACCTTCTATTTCAGCATTTAAGAAAACGCGGGCCGACAGATCTGAAGAAGTAGAATTCATGTTTAATACCTGAACGGCTAAAATATTTTCGCCGCTTACCAACAGCCCGGGATTAAGAATAAACCTGTCGGGCATTCCACCTGTATACAATTGTGCTTCGTGATCAATTGTCAGTTGTGCTGTTAATCCAGGTGTACCAGATGGTAAATTCGACGAGCGTGCGATCTCACTACCATTTAAATAGGCAACAAATGCATCGTCGTAGTCAATATCAAAATAAAGTTTTTCAATTTCAACATCGGTTGGAACTGTGATTATTTTTCTTAAATAGATCGATTTTGTTGAGTTTACGATGGTATTATCATCGTTATCGCCGTAGCCAAATCCTCCAGACCCGGACGGCCAGGAAGAATCGTTAAAATTCAGTTGATTCCATTCAGAATCAGGGGGAATGTTCGGAGCCAGGTATTTAAACTGATCCGATTCTTTAACAATGCTTTCCCAATGGCTTTGTCCGAACAATGCGATTGAAATAAATGAAAGTAATAAAGCAAGTACCTTTTTTTTCATAATCCTGAATTCAATATAAAATTTTCCCCGGTTTTATTTCGCCCAACTGGGTTTTTTGTGAAACAGTTGTTTACTTGGTTTCATTTATTGGGTGCAATCCGGGAATAAGCTTTTTACAAATTTTCTGTAAAAAACAACATTTAAAGTTGGATATGCAAAAAAACGTTACACGATTATTGCAGAAAACCTAAGATGTGGATTGAAAATATTTGGACAGAATGGAATTATTTTGTGGCTTTAAATATGAGCTGGAGTCCTTTTTCGCCGATTTATTTTTTCGATTTCTCCTATCGAAAAAATAAATCGAATTGGCACTTTAGAAATACCGCATCTCCAACCTGTAAATCAGTTCATACCATTGAAGATGGCGATTGGGCTGGTTTTGTTAAACGACACCAGCAATATCAGATTTGCCAGAATAAATGGAAGCGACATTATGTATGCGGCGAACAACCACCATTTCTGTTATCACCCTAATTATTTCTGGAATTTTAAGTATTGCAGCGCACCGTTTTAATGCGTACTGATTTTTGGTGGATTTTAGGTGAAGCACTTTAAATAGATTCCGGTAAGTTGTTATATTAACCTATCTCGATACAAAATATTTTGCATCGAACTCAGGTTATTAATCATATAATAGTAAATTCGGCTGCTATAAGAAAAGTGGACAATATAAGCAACTATGGTTTTCTCCACCAAATGACAAATTTTGTGCTTAGCAGTGAATTGAAAATGAATTTAGTAAGAATTTATACCTATTTGTTAAAGTGGCCGTTTGGCGATAAAAAGCCAATCGAATATATGTTGTTGTTCCAATTAACGATTCTTTCATTCCTTGTAATCTCTTGTGATACTGATCCGTATGGAACGCACTGGGAAGGCACCGACAACTTAACCATTTGTCAGTTTCTTGAAAAAAATAAAGAGGAGTATTCAAAATCTTACCAATTATTGGTCGAAAGCAAAATGCTAAGTCCATTATGTGGTTACAATCCTTACGGTGAAGATTACACGCTATTTTTACCTACCAACGATGCCATCGATCGTTTTATTCTGCAGAACGAAAATTACAACAGTTTTGAGGAAATGTTGCAGGATACCGGATTTATAAACCAGCTCACGCGATACCATACGCTCAAAAAAAGAGTTCACAGCAATGAATTCCCCGACGGAGTTTTGCAAGATAGCACACTAAGTGGAGACCGTATTGCCGTTGGCTTTTTTATCGTAAATGACAGTGCGCAAATAAAAGTGAATAATGTCGCTCCAATTATCAAGGCAAATCTGGAAATGACCAATGGCAACATTCATGTTATATCGGAGGTACTGGAAAAGCCCGATTTTTCGGGTTATGAATGGTTTCAGAAGCAAAGCGATTATTCGATCCTGGCAAGGGCAATGGAACTTTCCGGAATTAAATATCGTTTGTGGTGGAAAAAATATACCATTTTTGCAGAACATGACAGCGTTTATCATAGAAATGGGATTTACAGGATTGAAGATCTGATTAACCGTGTTGCAACCCCCAGGCTCGCCTATACCAATCCATCAAATGCTTTTTATAAATTCGCGGCTTATCATATGGTGGGGGGAGAATATTTCCTGAATGAATTAAAATGGGGGAACCATAAATATGTTACCATGGCTGGTAAAAATATGATGATCGACGCCGGTCACGAAATTCGCATCAATCCCGGTGTAGAAACTTATGGATCCATAATCTCTGAATCGGGCGATACCACGAGAATCGACTATGTGCGCCCGGTTTGGGCTGCGTGTAATTTTATAACTAATACCGGCCCTATCCATTCTATCTCAGATATCATGAGTTATGAAGCTTTTCCAAAATAGATTATTCGTGTCAGTTTCAGGATAAAATCCGGAAGGTATATCACCACTAACGCTAAGCATTAGGCGGCACAATGCACATTCAATTAAACATTAAAAGAATGTTTGCTGATTGTCGTAATGCTCTACAAGTCCTGTTGGACGTGAACGCTCTCCGAAAATCTGCTCCGTAACTTTTATCAACCGATACGTTTTTTCCATGAATTTGTAGTGTAGTTCCATTGACAAAAGATAAAAGTCAAAATATATCACAAAAGACAAATAGGAAAATTTCAAGCAACCGTAAAAATAAAGTTGTTTATACTTAGGTTTAAAAATTGAACCACGAACGTACACTCCAGGCTTTGCCATTTTCTGCCGGTTCATCAAGTGGAGAAGGATAATTGGTTGTTACTTCTCTTCCATTGTAGCCGATTGTAGTGGAGCGAGTCCCCTGAATCGAGTTGTCGGTATGATCCCAGGTGATGTAATTGCCCCGTAAAGTTCGAATCACATCTATATTTGGACTCGAGCTTGGTTGCAGTGTTCCAACATGGTTTAGGATCAGGTTGCGGATAGTGCTCGACCGTAGTGTTACCATTTGGTGTCTGGTTCGGTCGTATGCCACAAAATTGAATTGGTTTCTATCTTTATCTATCCAATTCAGTAACATCGACGAATCGCTTTTCAACGCGCCATCTGTAATTGGAAAGAAGTACAATTCTCCGTTGTTATAGGCAATGTCGTCTTCAATACGGGCATAAAGTAATGCTCGCCGGAAAATCGAAAAGGCCGGACGGAGGAACACCGGCCCGGTCACACTTGTAAATACCCGGTCGGGTTTATAGGAATTTATTCCAATGAAGGTGCAGTTACTTCCAAATTCTTTCCTGATTATCGATTCTTCATCCTGCGTAAATCCTCCATTGCCCCTAAAAATATTCTTATAAAAAGAGCTGGATGGATAAATTGGGTTTGATCTAAAATGTTGACCGATTATGATTTCAGCAACATCCGATGGGAGCGATTTGTAATCCTTCCAATGTGGGTAGCCGGATTTTGAGGTTAAAATATCGTCGATAAAATTATTGAAATTCTCATCGGTAGGAGCAAACATGCCGTTGTGTCTTACCAGTGTTTCGTTAAGGCTTGAGCCTTTGTACCCGACAATTTCCTTCTGAATCGAGAAGGCCAGATCAGCGTAATCTAAGTCCCACAAGGTGTCGACAATTCCGCCAAGACGTACTGCAGGTTGACTATTTGTGGCATTTAAATTGGGCCGAAACGATGGAAAATACCAATAAACCATATCTAGAAAAGTTTGATACGATTCTTCGGGAATTTCTCGTTCGAGCATTTCGTTTGCGTTTAGCATAGGATCCACAACTTTATCGACAATGTGTACAAATCCGTTTTCGGCTAAAATATCGGACTGAAGTAATTTTGCATTGGCAAAATAAACGTTTCCCGGTTCGTAGGGCCGGTTAAAATAAAAAGCAAAATCGTCCGATGTCACGCCATTTACATTTACGTATTTATCGTGAAATATCGGCACATATTTTCTCGACTGAACAAATACCATTTTATAACTGTCGGCAACTGTTGAATCGCTTACAATTACATCCTGGCCATCTTTTCTTTTCGTCCAATATTTTTCGTTCGGATTCTTCAAAATTGTCTCGCGTTTATAGGCGTAAGAGTTGCTTTTATTATCATCTCTCGATCGCCAACCATACGCACTTAAAGTCTGTAACTGTTCCAGCGACCATGGATTTTGAATGATATGGAATTTTGCGATTTCTTCGAGTTTGGCCGGCGGAATGCCGGAAAGACTGGAATAATGATTTTCTGACAGAAACTGTTCCATAGCTTCGTTGGTAGGAGCAAAAACAGTCCAACTTCCTGAAACATCAATAATGCTGTCGAGACCGGTTAGACGCAAACACTCGGCAAACATCGAAAGATTATCCTGAACCGACACCGTGGTATACAATTTACCCGGAAGCCAGTCTGGTCGTTTATAAATATCCTGGTCGCTTAGCTTTTGGCAAGCCATGTTTAAGCCAAGTAGAATGCCTAAAAGTAGAATGTATGTTTTACGATTTCTCATTAATCCGGTAAATCTCCCCATGCAGTATTTTGCAAAAGTAAATCTAATATAAATTTGAAAGATTATGTTTAAAGTCTTACGTTATTGAACAAATTGGGTATCAGATTTAAATAATTCTTATAACACTTCATAAAATCGATACAAATTTTCCTCAGTATTTACTTTTCTATCCCAAATCACTAATGTTTGGCAAATATAAAAATTGTAAAATAGATTGCTTCAATTCGTTCACAAATACAGTAAAGAATCGTTCTTACAATCCCGATAACCAGAGAGAAGTAATCTGTATTTTTTACCGGGTATTAATGAGTCCAAATAATCCGAAATTGTGTTACTTTCCCCCAAAAGCAAGTTTGGCTAAAAATGAAAGTATTTGATAATTGCTTATGTGTTAGATGATTAGTCTTTGATTTAGTCAATCCCTTACAGCCAGTGCCGAATCAAAAAATTTTAAACAGATGAAAACGAAACTACTTTCTCCCCGATTTTTAATTCAATCAAGATAATTTTACTCAAGATTTAGCCACACTTTCATTTTGTTTGCCCCGCGATTGTTCCATACATAATACGGGATCGCAGAAAATTGCTCCGATTTTGAACTCCCCGAACCTTTAATTACTTCAACACCTGCAAGTAAATCGGTACGAAATTCGGAGGTGAAATTGGTCTGTTCCGAAATCTTTACATCATCGATTTGTGGATTGTCAATCTCTTCGATACAATAAACAATCGGGCCGCGTTCCAACGAAACTTTTCCAAGGTCGTCTGCCACTAATTCGTTGGCCAGTACTTTTTTGACATCCATTGGCAAGTCAAGCTTAATACGGTCTCCCTCGTTCCATTCGCGAGTTAAAACGGCATATCCTTTTTCTAAGGTATAATCAATTGCTTCTCCATTTAACCAAAGTGCAGGTTTGTTTTTGGAATTGTCGAGGTACGAATAAAGATCGCCTGGTAATGGTTGATTAACTGACCAGCCCGGAATTCGAACTCTAAGCGAAAACTTTGATTTTTTCTTGGGCGAAACCTCAATCTTAATCGCTCCGTTCCAGGGATAATTATTTTTTTGTTCCACGTATACGGAACTGTTCTCAAGCTCAATTTCTGTTTTACTTTCAACAAACAGGTTTACATAAATCGAATTGTCTTGCTGTGCATAAATGTATCCGGGCACCGAAGGCATAAACCTACAGAGGTTGCTCGGGCAACACGAACAGTCGAACCAGGGTTGGCGTTCCAGACTTCCGCGGTTAAAATGGTAATGCATATCGCATTCAAGCGGATTCGGATAAAAGAAATTTTTTCCGTCGAGGGCAACACCGGCAATTACTCCATTGTACAAACTGCGTTCCAGCACATCGATGTATTTTGAATCTCCATTTAAAAGAAACATACGGTAATTCCAGTAAACATTTGCAATGGCAGCGCAGGTTTCGTTGTACGACGTTAAGTTGGGCAATTCGTAGTTGTCGCCAAACGACTCTCCGCTGTGGCGCGATCCGATTCCTCCGGTGATGTAGATTTTTTTTGTCACAACATTTTCCCAAAGTTCATCGATTGCTTTTTTGTAAGCCGTATCGTTATACATGGCCGCAATATCTGTCATCCCGGCGTACATGTACGCAGCGCGAACGGCATGGCCAACGGCTTCATCCTGTTCGATAACTGGTTTATGATCCTGAACATAAGATCCCCACAATTCGCGTTTGCTGCTGTTACCACGGTTATCCAGAAAAAAACGGGCAAGATCGAGGTATTCTTTTTTCTCGGTAATCTGGTATAATTTTATTAATCCGGTTTCAACAATCTGGTGACCCGGAACATTCGGATTTTTTCCCGGCCCAAAAACCGTAACAAGCAAGTCGGCATTTTTAAGGGCGATATTGAGAAAGTTTGTTTTGCCGGTTGCATTAAAATGTGCTGCTGCGGCTTCAAACATGTGACCGCTGTTGTATAATTCATGACTGCATTCCAAAAATTCCCAGCGGGCACTCGGAGGACACCATTCGGCAGGTGCAGCAGTTGTATCAATCGTTTTATAGGTAGTCAGATATCCGTCTTTCTCTTGCCCGATTGCAATAATATCGATAAGCGAATCGACATATGCGTCGAGTTTAAGATCTGGGATTGTGGTCATGGAATAAGATGCTCCTTCAATAATTTTGTAAACATCGGTATCGTCGAAAGGCATATCTCCTTTTACCGCGCCCTGCATTTCTCTGCCGGCAATTAAAAAGTTATCGAGTCGCCCCATTTCTTCACATTTTTTAAACGATGCAGGAATGGTTGCAGTACGGTTGGTTTCTATTTTTGGCAGCCAGAAATTGTCGTTGATGTGTACTTTATTAAAGGAAACTCCGGAAATCGGATAGTCAGAAATTTGTGACGACCGGTCTTCTTTTTCAGAATTACAAGCAATAGAAAAGAATAAAAAAATAATGAATATACGTGAAACTGATTTCATAAGTTGAAGTTTTAAATGGCATAGATATAAAATTCATTTTAAACGAAAGAGAATTGAATTGTTTTAATTGAATTAACAAACTTTTTAAGCTAAAAGTTACATAAATTTTTTCTTTCGGATAAGCAACAATCATATTTTGCTTTTGTTATAAATAAAAAGCTTCCAAAGTTGTTACTACTTCGATTTTCGGCTTTTTGTCCGAAATTAAGTTGGCGTAATACTCCTTGGCTCTGCCACGGAGATAGTCAACTTTAAGAATTTTCTTTAATTACAGATTTAGAAATGGAATGGAAGTTATTTCTTTTTCAAACTGCCGCATCATTCAATTCTCTTGAAAATTTCAAGCAATTAATAATGAAAATAGAATTGGTTGCGAAAGTTTTTAGCAAGTAACCCTTCAATTCAATCAATTGGTTGAAAATAAGGGGTGAAGGGATCAGAAATTATGGACTCGAAATTATTCCTTAATAAATCTTTTGCTCATGTATTCAACAGAACAAAAAACATGTCCAATAAAAGCAACCGACAAAACGATAATTAATAGTGTAGTCATGATTTAATGTTTAAATCGTATTTCATTTTACTCGTTCAAAATTAGGTTCATTTTGTCCGGAATTCAGAAATTAATTTCTGAATTAGGACTTCAAAATTGCTGATTCTATTATCAGTCTTTTTGCACTAATAGAACATAATACAAAAGCCTTTCTTAATCAGAATTGTTATTACCTGTTTTAAAGAGTTAAAAATTGATACGATTTTATGGTTTTTCCTACTCTCTTAAAAGTTGCTTAAAGATGGAGAAATAGAAGGAGATAAACGACTGTATTAGTGTGTATTATAATAAATTTATCAACCACAAATTGTTAATTACGTAAATTTCGTTTTTTTGTGAGTTTGCTGTAATGCCCAGAATAACAGAGCTTTTGGTTGTTTTGGGGTTTGGGTTGGGTAGATCTTCAAATCTTTTTGTTTGGTAATTGTATTTCTCGAGGTTGAGTACTTTGTTTTAGTTTTGTTTCACTTTCCGAATAATTTACATCAACAATTCGAAACAAATAGATCCAAAAATGTCTTGAATTGAAATAACCATATTGTTGAGCAAACCCATTTACAGCTATGTGGACGGAATAAAGTAGTCCCGATTTCCAAATCCCGCCGTCTTTTTTTGCTTCAATCCGAAATATACCGTCAATAATCGAAAACGGAAATCCATCCTCCGGATCGGTAAATCTGGAGTCGCCAAAGTCGCCAAAATACGGAGTGTGTGCAATCTATTTTGTTCCTGGTCCAAGCGCAGAAACATCGAGTGTTTCGTTAAATTCGTCTTGAAAAGTGATGGAATAACCTTCAGGAATTTGTTGTGAATTTACATGAATAAAAAAAAATTGAAAGTAATATCGTTAATAAAATTATGGTCATAATTATTCTTTAGTTGAAAGATTTAAAATGCTGATTAATAATTATAATCAAACAATTCAAACTTTTATGTTTAACTATATTAAGGTAAAATCGGCAGAGAAATGATTTTTTGCAGATTTCCTTCTTGCTAAAAGAGTACTTTTAAGGCATGAAAGAAATTGAATTATTAAGTATTCCGCTGTTGGAGTGGATCGGTTATATTGCTTCTGTTTTGGTGTTGGTTTCGTTGAGTGTTTCGTCGATGTTAAAATTACGAACCATTAATTTGTTTGGTTCGGCTGTGTTTTCTTTTTATGGATTTGCAATTGGTTCGCTGCCGGTTGGAATTATGAATTTGATTATTACATTTTCGAATGTTTACTATTTAAGAGCACTTTATTTTCAAAAAGATAATTTCGAAATTGTTGAAACCGAAAGTACACAGGAATACATTCAAAAATTCCTGACTTATTTTAAAAAAGATATACAAAAAATATTTCCCGATTTTAAATCGCAGTACAACAAAAATCAGATTGTGTTGATGGTGATGAGGAATATGAATTTTGCCGGACTTTTTATTGCCCGGCAAAATGGCGAAATTTTAAAAGTTGAGCTCGATTATGTAACTCCGCAATACCGCGATTTTAAAACCGGGCCGTTTATCATCAATCATTTTAAAAAGGCGGTCGACGATAAAAAGGTTAAAACCATTGTTGCCACTTCAGAAATTCCTCAGCAAATAAAGTATTTAAAGAAAATGGGATTTGTGGAAGATTCTGCGGCGAAAAAAGGAAATCAATTTCACTTGCATTTATAGAGATGGCAAGTTATTCCCAATATATTCGGCTAATATTTTTTGAAATTTACCTTTAGTTTGTAACTATTTTATTCCTCTTACTTTTTTCTCCCAATTCCAGGCAGACAGCAATGTTTCTTCTAATTCCTTTTCTGCTTTCCAACCCAATTCTTCGTTAGCATAAGTGGTGTCGGCCCATATCTTTTCAATATCTCCGTCACGCCGGGGCACAATTTTATAATTGAGTTTTATCGAAGTTGCTTTTTCGAAACCTTTAACTACCTGAAGAACCGACAAACCGGTTCCTGTTCCAAGATTAAAAATTTCGTAGTTCGATTTATTTTTATTTTTAATCAATCGTTCGATGGCAATTACATGCGCTTTTGCCAAATCTACAACATTAATATAATCGCGAATTGCCGATCCGTCGGGTGTGTTGTAATCGTCGCCAAAAACTTTTAATTCTCCTCTGATTCCGGCTGCCGACTGCGTAATAAACGGAACCAGATTTTGCGGAACGCCAAGTGGTAATTCGCCAATTAATGCTGAAGAATGTGCGCCGATCGGATTAAAGTAACGAAGTGCAATTCCTTTTAATTGCGGATTGGCATGAATCGTGTCCTGCAAAATATCTTCGTTAACGCGTTTGGTATTTCCGTAGGGCGACTCAGCATCTTTTCTGGGTGTTTTTTCGGTTACCGGTAAAACTTCAGGTTGCCCGTAAACCGTACACGACGATGAAAATACGATATTCGGAACATTGTATTTAATCTGGCATTCCAATAAATTCATCAACGAAACCAGGTTATTTTGGTAATAATGCAAAGGTTTTTCAACCGATTCGCCCACAGCTTTCGATGCCGCGAAATGAATGATTGCATCAATTTTAGTATTTCTTTTAAAAAAGTCGTTGGTTTTATCGTTATCTGCTAAATCGAAATTTTCGAATGCTGGTTTTATTCCTGAAATTTTTTCGATGTTATCCAAAACATCAATACTCGAATTCGATAAGTTGTCGACTATAATTGCTTGATATCCTGCTTTCTGAAGTTCAACTATTGTGTGCGAACCAATGTATCCGGTACCACCGGTAACCATAATTGTCTTTGACATTTTTAAATTTTTACTTTAAAGATAAGGAATTAATGATTTGTGTGTTTCTTGTTCTGAATTTATGAATTCATCAAAACTCGTATTTTATTTTTCATAAGGAATAGTAAGTTGTTGATACTTATGTGTTTAATGTTATTTCGACTGGCATTCCTTTGGAGTAGAAATCACGAAAAGGTCTGAATCCCATTTCGTGCTGAGAAGGTGCATCTGCTATTTTCCCGACAGCAACTGATCGAAATAATTAATCGTATGTTTTAGTCCTTCTTTCAACGGAATTTTAGGTTCCCAACCATTTAGTTTTTCCCGGGCCAGCGAAATGTCGGGCTGACGCTGAGTAGGATCATCTTTTGGAAGCGGCATGTATACAATTTTAGATTTCGAATTGGTCAGTTCCAAAATGTTCTGAGCCAGTTCGAGCATGGTAAATTCTCCCGGATTACCGACATTCACCGGGCCGGTAAAATCGTCACCTGTTGCCATCATCCGAATCATTCCTTCCACCAAATCGCTCACATACTGGAAACTCCGGGTTTGTTTGCCGTCACCAAATATTGTAATGTCTTGGTTTTGCAGTGCCTGAACAATAAAGTTCGAAACCACTCTACCGTCGTCGGGTTCCATTTTTGGTCCGTAGGTATTAAAAATCCGGATAATTTTTATGCGTACATCATTTTGTGTATGATAGTTTATAAACAACGATTCGGCACATCGTTTTCCTTCGTCGTAGCACGAGCGAATTCCAATCGGATTTACATTTCCCCAATAATCTTCTTGTTGTGGATGAACCGAAGGATCTCCATAAACTTCGCTGGTAGAAGCCTGCAAAATTTTT
Organism: Draconibacterium sp.; assembly: GCA_050294855.1. Taxonomy (GTDB): domain Bacteria; phylum Bacteroidota; class Bacteroidia; order Bacteroidales; family Prolixibacteraceae; genus Draconibacterium. The sequence continues at coordinate 12,591 of JBNKOT010000568.1, forward strand.
GCTTTAATTCGTTTAGCCAATCCCAGCATATTTACGGCGCCCATCACCGAAGTCTTTATCGTTTTTATCGGATTATATTGATAATGAACCGGTGAGGCGGGGCAAGCGAGGTTGTAGATTTCGTCGACTTCAATATAGTACGGCATGGTAACATCGTGCCTTACCAATTCGAAAAACGGATTGTCCAACAAATGAATAATTTTACTTTTTTTCCCAGTAAAATAATTGTCGAGACAAACTACTTCGTTGCCTTCGTTTAAAAGTCGTTCGCAAAGGTGAGATCCAACAAATCCGGCACCTCCGGTTACTAATATTCTTTTCATCTATTTAAGTTTTACCTGTTGATTTATTCAAGCAATTTAAAATTCAAAACCAAAATTGTTCTGTTCTATTAATTATTCCGAACAGTTTTTCGTCCAATACTGTAATAGTTAAAACCCAGCTCATTGAGTTCTTCGGGATCATAAATGTTCCGGCCATCGAAAATGGTTTTTGTTTTCAGCAGTTTCTCAAGCACTCTAAAATTAGGGATTCTAAATTCCGACCATTCTGTAACTACAATTAGAGCATCTGAATCGATACAAGCTTCGTATTCGTCTTTGGCAAACGAAATTGTATTGCCCAGAATACGCTTTGCCTCGTGTTGTGCCACCGGATCGTAGGCAATAATTTCTGCACCCTCTTTTAATAGATGATCGATAATAACCAATGAAGGAGCCTCGCGCATATCATCGGTTTTGGGTTTAAATGCAAGTCCCCAGATTCCAAATTTTCTACCTTTCAGATCGCCTCCGAAATGGGTTTTAATTTTTCTGTAAAGAACCGATTTTTGTCGATAATTTACTGCTTCAACTGCTTTCAGAATATCGAGCGAATAACCATTTTCATCGGCAGTGCGCACCAATGCCTGCACATCTTTTGGGAAACAAGAGCCGCCATAACCGGTACCCGGATAAATAAATTTGTGCCCGATTCGTGCATCGGAGCCAATACCTTTTCGTACCGAATTTACATCGGCACCAACTATTTCACACAAATTGGCCACATCGTTCATAAAACTAATTTTAGTGGCGAGCATGGCGTTTGCGGTGTATTTTGTCATTTCAGACGAAAGAATGTCCATAAATAAAATGGGATGACCATTTAGCAAAAATGGTTTATAAAGGCGTCTCATCACTTTTTCTGCTTTTTCCGATTCGGTTCCAACAACAATACGATCGGGTTTTAGAAAATCGTCAACAGCATTTCCTTCTTTCAGGAATTCGGGATTGGATGCAACATCGAATTGAATCTTTTCTCCTCTTTTATCCAACTGTTCTTGTAAGGCTTTTTTAACTTTCCACGAAGTACCAACCGGCACCGTACTTTTGGTAATAACTACCATGTAATGATCGATGTAATCTCCGATTTCGCGAGCCACACCAATTACATATTTTAAGTCGGCACTTCCATCTTCATCGGGAGGTGTTCCTACTGCAATAAAAACGGCATCGGAATCGACTAGACTCGATTTTAGGTCGGTCGAAAAAGAGAGTCTTCCCTTTTCAACATTTCGTTTATAAATGTCTTCCAATCCGGGTTCATAGATGGGAATGTGCCCATTATTTAACAATTCAATTTTTTTGCTGTCGATGTCTACGCAAACGACATTAATTCCAGTTTCAGCAAAACAAGTTCCAGAAACTAAACCAACATATCCGGTTCCAATAACTGTTATTTTCATATATGTTTTTAATAATCTGATTTATTTATTATAAGAAATATTATTTGTTTTTGTGCAGGTCATAAAAGAATAAAGGGCTTTCCAGCAAATATACTATAGTTTTTTGAATTTTTAATTGAAATAATTGTGTTGGAATTTTCCGGTGATTGCTCAAACTGCCTTTGCTTCGGTCAACGATAAAAAGAAAGCGAAAAACGACAGATGCGATAATTACATTTCGAAACCAATAAAAAAAGATAAACTTTTTGAAATAATCGGCAGGTATTTGATGTAGTGTCGAAGGTTTTTTAACTTCGGATGCTTGGCAGTTATTTTCTACTTGTTGCTGACAAAAGCATGGATGTGATACAATCCTTTTAAAGTTAACATCTGATCGGTAGTTCTTACATTTTTTGTGAGTGGTGCAATTACAGCGCTTAGTCCACCAGTTGCAACCACGCTTATCTTTTCTGTTAATTCCTCCTGAGTTCGTTCAATGATCGAATCGACCAAACCTGTAAATCCAAAAACAACACCCGACTGAATGGCATGAATTGTATTTTCTCCTAAAACCGAAGGGGGAGGAGTAAGATGAATTTGTGGTAATTGCGCTGTTTTTCCGGCAAGGGCTTCAACGGCTGTTCGTAAACCCGGAGCAATGGCAACTCCTCGTATTTCGGCATTTTTGCCAATGGTTGTAAAAGTAAGCGCCGTTCCAAAATCGATAATCATTGTTAACGCTCCAAAATCCTGAAAAGCAGAAATTGCGTTGGCAACCAGGTCGGTTCCGATTTCGTAGGGATTGAGAATTTTAATCGGAAGTTTATGGTAAATTCCGGGTTCGACAGTTAGCAATTTTGCGTGGTTTAGAAATGTGTCTAACATTTCTGTAAAAGGGCGAACCAACGACGGGACAACACTGCTTAATACAATATCATCGATGTGCGTAGTACGAATTTTTCCGGCCGATAACAACGATCGGAAAATTACCTCGTACTCATCGGCTGTTTTTAACGGATCGGTTTGAATCCGCCAGTGATTTATCCACATATTATTTTCGTGAACGCCAAATACAATGTTTGTATTTCCAATGTCGATTGCTAGTAACATTTTTAATTCAATTTGTAACAAACTTAGTTGAATATCTTTTTTATCACATCGATTCGTCAAAAAAAATCGAAACAAGATGCGATTAAAACCCTGTAAAATAATTATTTTTTGTTTTTAATTCGTTTGGCAATAATCGAGAAATTGTTGATATTCAAAAAAATATATGGGAAATTTGATCGTTATTTGTACAGATTTGGGAATATTTTCGGAATTTAAATCGCTTATTTATTATGTTATTTGAAATCTGAAAAAAATTACGTTTATTTAGGATTGATTGCTTATAAAATTAATATCAGGGGTTATGCAAAATACTAAAAATCCATTAATCTTCCTTGTTGAGGACAGCGTTGTGTATAAAGAATTAATTGTTGGCTATTTGCAATCAAAACGTTTTAAAAACATCGAAACTTTTAAAAGCGGCGAAGAGTGTCTGAGTGCGATTGGCAAAAAACCCGATATTATTATTTTAGATTATTCGTACGATGGAATCAGTGGTTTGGAATTAATGCAACGTGTACGAATTGAACATCCCGAAATCGACTTTATCTTTTTAAGTGCACAAAGCGAAGTGCCGGTGGCCATTAAAGCCATGAAACTAGGAGCAGCTGATTACATCATTAAAAACGATCAGGCTCCATACAGGTTGGTTCGCTCTATCGAACAGCTTTTAACCAAAATTAAAAAGGAGAAAATTCAAAAAGGATTAAACATTGGTGTGGTTGGTTTTTTTATTATGCTATTCTTAATTATTATGACTATTATTCTTCTATCGATCTTTTTCGACCTGGAAATTTAATCGGTTTTATACTTCTGTTTATTATCCAAAAAATACCCCAATAACATTGCTGCCGGGTTTCTTTTATCTTGTTGTGGGTTTTATTACCTTTCGCTCCGTAAATTTAAAAATCGGGCTATGGGATTTGTTTCAGTAATAAAAAAATACAACAGTAGTTTTTGGACTTCGAACACCATCGAACTCTTCGAACGTTGGGCATGGTACGGATTTTATCTGGCGTTTCCATTGTTTTTAGTGAATTCTACCGACACCGGAGCTCTTGGATTTTCGAATGGACAAAAAGGTGCGATTATGGGAACCGGTTCGGCCTTGCTGTATTTTTTACCGGTTATAACTGGTGCCATCGCCGATAAACTGGGCTATAAAAAAATTCTGTTGCTAGCTTTTACAATTTATGCGTCGGGGTTTTATATGATAAATATTTTCGAAGGTTATGCTTTAATTTATTTTGCTTTTGTTTGGACTTGTGTGGGTGGTGCCTTTTTTAAACCCATTATTTCGGCAATGATTTCTAAAACTACCACTGAAGAAACAGCTTCTATTGGTTTTGGTATTTTTTATATGATGGTAAATATTGGTGGTTTTATCGGGCCTTTTATTGCTGGCGCTTTGCTCAAATTAAGCTGGGAATATGTATTTTACATGGCAATTGCTGCCATTGGAGTGAATGTAATCATCACCTTGTTTCTGTTTAAAGAACCGGGTCGGGAGAAAAATGAATCAGGATTGATTGATAATATTCTTCAGGTATTCAAAAATATATTTGTTACTCTTCTGAATTGGAAATACGTAATGTTTTTAATCATTATGATTTTGTTCTGGACTGCTTTCAACCAATTGTATTATTCATTTCCAATATTTGTTGATCAGTGGATTGATACAACTTCTGTTTATAACGGACTTCATTCAATCTGGCCGTGGCTGGCTGAAACAATTGGTGATAATGGAGCAATTAGTGCGGTTACAATGACTAGTATGGATTCGTTTTTTATTATCGCTTTCCAGCTAATGGTTTCGGCTTTTGTAATGCGTTTTCGACCACTTGCTGCAATGATGGGAGGAATCTTGGTGTTATCTGGTGGTTTGGGATTGATGTTTTCAACTCAAAGTGGCTGGTTGATTTTATTGGGAGTTCTGATTTTTGCCTTGGGCGAAATGGGAAGTTCTCCAAAATTCACAGAGTATGTTGGGAAAATTGCACCGGCCGATAAAAAAGCACTTTATATGGGAACCTCATTCTTACCCATTGCGGCTGCACATAAACTGGCTGGCTGGCTTTCGGGCGATTTTTATGAAGGTATTTCGGATAAATATTTTTTGTTAAACAAAGAAGTTGCAAAACGAGGCATCGAATTTCCCGAAGAGTTTTCGGCTGAATTTACAAAAAACGACTTTTTTAGTCAGGCTGCCGAGAAGCTAAGTATGACACAAGTAGAACTGACCAACTTCTTGTGGCAAAACTATCATCCCTCTAATATTTGGGTTGTATTTTCCGGAATCGCTGTTTCTGCTGTTGTATTTCTTTGGTTATACGATCGGTTTGTGATTGGAAAATAGACTCTGATTCGGAATGTTATCAATATATTTTACATTGAAAATTGGTATTCTTCATTGGTTATTTTTTAAATTAATTGTGCGCAATATGCAATATCCAGTTTTCAATGTAGAATAATTAACAATTCGATATCCCATATTAGTTATTTTTCAAGAATAAACCGCCAGGGAATACTAATCCAGGGTTCTCCGGCATAGTCGATTCCAACTCTTGGTGTCGCAATAAAATTTGGTTTTACGTTTGAATCTTCAATCCAGATTCTGTTCGATTCATACAGTAACTCTCCATAAAAAGATTTGTCGAGTTGTAGTGCTTTCCCAACTCTGCCCGGACCGTTTATTTTTTCGATGCCCCGAATTAAAACTGCAGAAGCATCGTCTTTTTTGCCGGTAACAATATTAAGCATCCAGTACATTCCGTAAATCAGATATACATAAACCAAACCGCCTTCACGAAACATTACTTCCGTTCTCTTGGTTTTTCCTTTGTGCGCATGACAAGCCAGATCGTCGCGACCGCGATAGGCTTCAACTTCAGTAATTGTATATTTCTGAATCAAACTGTTATCAAATTGACGAACCAGCGTTTTACCAATTAGATCGGGTGCAACCTCCAAAACTTCACGTTTAAAAAATTGGGGTGCCAGTCTGTTATTTATGGCTGATTGTTTTATACGATTTCTTTTTTATTTCTTTTTTTGAATTCAGAATAAGCGTAGGCTGCAATGGCCAACAATAAAAGGATCGAACTTGCTAAGGATATTTTGTTGCCGATGTAATATGATTTTGGATAGAATTTAAATTCGACCGTGTGTTCACCTGCAGGTAAAACCATTCCGCGTAGTATATAATCGACTCTGAAATGTGGCACTTTTGTGCCATCGATGTATGCATCCCAACCTTTGTCATAATAGACTTCAGAAAAAACAACGAGCTGATCGGAGTTGGCTTTGGCCTGATATTTTAAGTAATTGGGTTGATATTCGGTAAGTATAATGTTTCCATTTACATCTTTCGTAAACGTTTTTCCTTCCACAAATTTCTCAAAGCGTTTATCGATAATTGTTGTTGTTTGTGGTTTTAACCCTTTTAAAGCTGCAATTTCCTCGTCGGCATTTTCAACAATTTTATAATTGTTTACAAACCATGCATTTCCCAAAGCTTTGTTATTTCTAATCGGATTCTGATTTAGGTCGTAAATCAGGTAGCGGGTGTTTAACATGTTAATTGCCGGAAGATTGCTGAATACAGAATCAGGTCGAGTTCCTGCCTGCAGTCCGCTGACTAGTTGTTGCATTTCGGGAACCAGGTTGTTTTCAATCACTTCCTGATATCGACGCAATTTAGCAGCGTGGTAACCGCCCACATTTTTATGGTAGTACGAAGCACGTGCATCCATAAACGGATTTTGTAAAGGAAGCACGCGGTAACTTAAATCTTTGTCCTGAAGAATGGCTTTGTCAACCGGCATTTCGGGGAATGGATTGGTAGCATCTCTTTTCGACACAAAATTATCGTTGTTCAAGTATCTTTTGTCAACTGCCCAAAGATCAACCAAAATCAGCAGACCTAAAACGGCGATAAAAACATTGGTTTTTATTTTTTTAAGATGCCACGTATAAAGTGCAGCGGCAGCTAAAGCAATAAAAATGAACGAACGAAAAGCATCGGAGCGTAATGCAGCTTTTCTGTCGGCAACTGCTGCATCGATCAGCCAATCGGGCAATTGAAGTCTTAAATCGTAAGGGCTGCTGAAATTTCCTGTAAATCCGGGAGCAAGCGCAAATAGAAGTGATAATCCACCTGTTATAATTGCTGCCCATTTAAATCCATTCAACCAGTTTTTTTGATCGGCTTTCCCTGTAAGAATATCGTTTAAAGCAATAAAACCTAGGAGAGGCATTGCAATTTGGGCAATCACCAAGGTCATACTTGGTGCCCTGAATTTATTATAAAGTGGCAAATAATCGAGAAGGAAACTGGTAAGTCCCATCACATTTCCACCCCACGACAGTACAATCGAAATGATGGTGGCAATGGCGAGCCACCATTTGTAGCGTCCACGAACCACAAACAATCCGAGAACAAAAAGAAATACAACTATTGCACCGATATAAACAGCACCAGCGGTACTTGGTTGGTTGCCGTGGTACATAACTATTGAACCAAGTGCCTGTCGTGGATTTTGCGCTCCTTTCTGTCTGAGAACTTTATAGCTTTCAGAATCAATATCGGGATTGATTTGCGATGCTCCTCCTTTAAAATTAGGCACTAACAATGTAAATGTTTCACCAATTCCATAGCTCCATTGTACCACATAATCTTTATCGAGACCCGAAGTTTTGTTTTCGTTATTCGAAGTTAGTTCCGATGGACCCCGAATTGTTTCTTTCGAATATTCGTAGGTAGTGTACAACCTCGAAAAATTCATTCCAACGGCAACAATCGCTCCTGCAACCAGGAATAAAACAGATTTAAAAAATGGAGTAATTGCTTTTTCTTTAATGGCGAAAACCAATTCAACTATTCCGTAAATGCCGATTAAGAGGAGTCCGTAGTAGGTGATTTGAAGGTGTCCGGCAAGTATTTCGAGTGATAAACCTAACGAGAAAAGTATAACTCCAGCTAGTCTTTTTTCTCGGAAAACCATTAAAACTCCTGCAATAACTATTGGCAAGTAACCTAATGCAATTGCCTTTGAATTATGCCCGGCAGCTATGATAATTAAATTATAGGATGAAAACCCAAAAGCAAGACTGCCAATTAAACTTTTGAGTTTGTCGATATTTAGAGAAAGTAATAGAATGTAAAATCCAATAAAATAAAGAATTAGCGTGGCAGCCAGAGGAAAGGTTCTTCGGAAAACAGTATGAAAAAATTCTGTTACATTTCCTGGGTATAAAACAGAAATCAGATATCCGGGCATACCTCCAAACATTTGTGATGTCCAAATAGCTTCATCGCCGGTAGCATTTCTAAAATCGGTTATTTCTTTGGCCATCCCTTTAAAATGGGTTATATCCGATTGCTCCAATACTTTTCCTTCCAGCAGTGGATTAAAATAGAGGTAGGAAACCACAATAAAAAAAACGATAATTATAAGATTGAAACCGATTAATTTTGAACTGTTGAATTTTTTCATGAAAAGCAATTTTCAGTAAAATAGTTTTATTGATCTGGACAAAAATAGACATTTTAATAACTTCCAAATGGTATTTTATTTAATAATCTGAAACTCTAAATCGTGTTGAACAGATTTTTTGATCCCGACAATGGGATTGTTATATGTTTTTCATTAAAAAAAATCATTTCTCGATTTATTGATACTTTTATGTTTTCTGAGGTTTATCGATATATTTGTCAAGGAATTTCAAAATTGATTGCTATCAAAAATGTTTCGGATCAATTTAATAGAAAGAGTTGAAAGTTTTTGGTAGTAAAGTAACCCGATTATAAATGATTAAATCCATTATTTATTCCATCTTGTTGCTTGCAATACTTTCCCCAAAATTAATGGTGTCGCAAGAATTAGCTCGTTATAGCTGTCTGGTTGATAGAGTAAAAATTAAAGAATTTGAAAAATCATTCAATCGGACTTTTGACAAATCTGGTGTTTTGCTTTCAAAAGGACAATATCATGGGCTGGCAATTGCACAGTTTGGAATTTTAAGCTATTACGAATTCCTGGAAACCGGCGATTCAGTTTATTACAATCATGTTATTAATCAAGCTCGTTTTTTTAAAGATTCAACAAAAGTTCATGCTAAATTCGAGGGAAAAGGAATTGGAATACCTTATCACAAGAAATTTGGCGATTTAGAAGCACCCTGGTATTCTGGTATGACTCAAGGTTACGCCATTAGTTTTTTGTTGCGATACTTTGATTTAACTGGTGATGAGGAAAGTTTGCCGCTGATTAAAAAACTACTCTATTTCCTTAAACTTCCGCAAAGCGAGGGTGGAACAATTTCGATTACCGATAAAGGTTTTAAATGGATTGAAGAATACCCAAATTCTAAGAAATAGAAACAGGTTTTAAATGGATCGATTAACGGGATAATAGGATTAAAAGAATATTGCGATTATTTCCCAAATGATACAAGCACGTTAAGGTTGTTCGATGAATTGTATCTTGGCTTGAAATCAACAATCCCCGATTTCGATATTCCGGGTTGGTCTAAATATGCAAAAGGATCAAAAAAGCTTTCAAATGGTT
>JBNKOT010000569.1:0-4698 GCA_050294855.1 Draconibacterium sp.
GTGGCAATTCTTACCATTCAAAAAGAGTTTAGTTTAGTGGAAGGCGTAATATATTCCATTTCGAATGCCATTGGTTTTGGATTGGCTTTGATTCTTTTTGCCGGAATTCGTGAACACCTCGACTTGCAAAATGTACCAAAAGGATTAAAAGGAACACCGATTGCATTAATTGCAGCTGGAATACTTGCCATGGCATTTATGGGTTTTTCGGGTTTGGTCTAATAAATTGTTTATTTTATTTTTCTATCCTGCTTTTTCAATTATCAAAATTGAAAAAATAAAACCCAACAATCCCGAATTGTTGGGTCAACTCGTGGAGTTTTACAATAGTTTGTAATGACTCTTTTAGAGATTCAGACTTTGTTTTATCAAATGAATTCAGTTTCTCTCCATATTTTCAATTATTTTTATAAAAAGTTCGAAACGTATGCAACATTGATATATTGTATGCGTCATTGAATCAGAAATGAAAAAGAATTGAATTCGCTTTATAAAAATATTCATCAGGAGATTATCGACCAGTGCAAGGAAGGTAGTCAGAAAGCACAGTTTCAGCTTTACAAGTTGTACTACAAGCCAATGTTCTGTGTAAGTATGCGAATAATCAACGATGATATGGAAGCCGAAGATGTAATGCAGGAAGCCTTTTTAAAAGCATTCAACAAAATCGATACTTACAAAGGCGAAGTTAGTTTCGGTGCCTGGTTAAAAAAGATTGTAGTCAATCGTTCATTGGATCATTTGAAAAAAAGGAAAGTTCAGTTTGAGGAAATCAACGAAAGAACAACTCAAATCAGCGACTACCAGATGGAAACAAAAGAAGTGAAGATAGAAACGCTAAAAAAAGCCATTCAAAATCTTCCCGACGGATATCGTGTAGTTTTGAGTTTATACCTGATCGAAGGTTACGATCACGACGAAATCAGCCAGATTTTAGGCATTTCAAACTCTTCGTCGAGGACGCAACTTTTAAGGGCAAAAAACAAGCTAAAGACGATCCTAAAAGACAAAGAAGTTTTTTCATACAATTAAGGGAAACAGCAGATTAGCAAGAGCAGACAGAAGATTAACGAAATTTAGAAAGATGAAAGCAAAAGATAACATAGAAGAAATAATTTTAAAAAATCTGGAAGGATTAAACGACAATGAACCTCTTGAGGGTCATTTCGAACGATTCGAAGCAAAATTAAATATGCAGCATAAAAAGAAACGCATGCTTTCGTTTAGCGTGCTTTGGAAAGTAGCTGCAGCCATTATTTTTGTGTTAATGGCAAGCAACCAGGCTTACATTTATCTTTCACCAAATCAGCAAAGTTCGATTTTAGGCGCAAGCAATAATAAAAACATGACTCTTTCATCGGTATCGGAAGAGTACGTAGAAGTTGAGTTTTATTACACCAACGCCATTAATGTAGGACTCGACAAGTGGAATAATTTAAGTAATGCAGGATTAATTTCGGAAGATGAACAGAAAATGATGGATGACGAGTTGGGTGAATTTGAAGACCGGTTTAAAACACTTCAAAAAGACCTGGCCGCCAATCCAAACGACGAACGAGTTGTAAATGCCATGCTGGAATATTACCAGGTAAAATTGAGTATCATAACAATGATAGTTACCAAATTAGAAGAAGTAAAACAAAATAACATCAACGACCATGAAGCAAGTATTTAAAACAATCGCCGCAATTTTTGTGATCGGCATTTTATCAGCCGGAACAACAACTATTGCAAAAGAAAAGACAAAAGAATTTTACGAATCCTGGGCAGTGAGCAGCGTTCAGTCGCTCGAAATTGCTAACAAATTTGGAGAAGTAAAAGTTACAAACGAGAGAACAGACAGTATTTCGATTGCAGTAACCGTAACGGTTGAAGCCCGCGACGAAAGAAGAGCCGACGACCTTCTTGATCAGATTGAGGTAGAAATCAGAAAATCAGGCGACTTTGTAAAAGCCGTTACCAGCATTGAAAATAATTTTAAAAGCCAGAGTAAATTCAGTATCGATTATGTGGTAAGCATTCCGGCTGATAAAAACCTGAAAATTTCGAATAAATACGGACATACCATTGTGAATGAATTAACCGGAGACGGCGATTTCCATATTCAATACGGGAATTTCACTGCCAATGCCTTAACCGGCGAGAGCACCAAAATTTCGCTTGGATACGGAAATGCAAGTATCGAATCGGGCGGAAATATTACTGCCCAGGTAAAATACTCTCCCATTTCTTTTGGTGAGATTAAAAACCTGAAACTCGAATCGAAATATTCCGATGTGGAAATCGAAGAAGGAAAGTCGATTCAAATCGAATCGAAATACGACAAGTTACGATTTGAAGAAGTGGAATCGGTTAATGCGACCATAAAATACAGTCATATTAAAATTGCCGAACTGGCAAAAAGTTTAAAAGTGGAATCGGGATACGGAAGTATCAGAGTTGCCCAGGTAGCTCCGGGTTTCGATTTTATCGACATCACCAACAGCTATGGAAAAATCTCGTTGGGATTAGACGAAGCCAGTTATTCGATAGATGCAAGTTGTAAATATTGTGGAATATCGTATGCTGAAGACAGGTTCAAAGGAGACCGGATCAAAGAAAACAACATGAGAACCATCGACGGAAAAATAGGATCGGGAGTTGGTGGAAAAGTAATGATTCGCAGTAATTACGGAGATATCGAATTAGATTATTAAAACCAGAAGCACTTTTTACAGTGTACTGAAATAGAAACAGAAAGGCCATTCTTCCAGAAGAATGGTTTTTTTATTTCAAAGTGGAATAAAAACAAATTTTATACAGATCGAAATACGCCAATTTTGGATTTTTTCCCAATAGATTTTTCTTCATGGCACGTTCTCCAATGCCAAAAATAAAACGAAAAAAAACAGCAGGAAATAAACTTAGCAGCTTGCTGTATTTATTTAAAAAATGAACTTGATTTTTAAACGCTTCATCCCCGACAAGTACTTCGCTCACAATAATGTGCAGGTTTTTTAATGCTGTTTTTGTTTTTTCGAGAAACACCTCAGAATTTTCCAATCCGGTATGTTCAACCGGATTATTAATGTGCAGTATATCTATTTTCTTTTGAAACAAATCGAAGCCCAGCAACGTATCTTCGTGCCCGTAATGTTTTATGTTTTCGCAGAAATGAATTTGTGCAAAAAGTTCTTTTTCGATTAAAAAATTATTCGAAGTGATGATAAATCCCTTTTTACTGTTTCTGGTTTCTGCCGAAACTGCCTCGCGCTTTGTCCCATAAAACCAACGAAGATACTTTTCCGGCTCTGTAGGTTTTGTTTTTTGATAAATTGTTCCACCACACAAAACACGATTTTTTTGCACATTTTTTAAATACAAATCCAGGTAATCTGGTTTTACAATTTTCGAATCGGCATCGATAAATAGCAAATATTTGAATTTCGACTCAATGCCCATTTTATTGCGTATGGCCGAACGCCCCATGTTTTTATCCAACTCGAGATAAACAACATTCGACAGCGCGGCAATACTTCTGTTTTTTGTTTTTAATGCTTCCTTCGACCCGTCGTCGTACACCCGGATTTCGAACTCAATTTCAAGTTTTTTTGCCTGATCGATAAGTTGCGAAACCAGATTATCGACATCGATGTTATAAACCGGTATATTTATTGAAAGCATAAAATTGTTTTGTATCGGATGAATTTAACAAAAGAATTCAATTCATTTTTCAATCTCACTTTTAAAACTTTATTTTGAATAAAATATTTTAATTTTGAAGGCAAATTTTGAATTCTATGACTAAATATATTTTTGTGTTTCTGTTTTTTATATCATCCATTGCGTCTGGACAGGGGCACAAAATTCAGATCGAGTTAGACTCGCTCGCCAACCAACAAGTTTTTCTTGCACATTATTACATCAGTAACATTTATATCGACGACACGCTGCAACTCGATGCCACCGGAACAGGAATTGTTACGGGAGACACACTCCTACCCGAAGGTTTATATAAAATCTATCTTGACGAACACCATCATTTCGATTTTCTGCTGGGCTCCGATCAGGAATTTACCATTTCTAATACTACTTTTAAAGCCGAAAATGCTAAAATTACCGGCGCGCCCGAAACCGAAGAATTTATAAAATACATTGAATTTTTGTCGGATTTAAAAGTACAAAGTGCTGAAATACAGCAACACCTAAAAATGGCTGACGAAACCGAGAAGCCAGAACTTCAGCAAAAATTATCGGAATTAACACCAAAATTGCATACTTACTGGAAAACAGTTTCAGCAAAATACCCGAATACTTTTTTAGCACAATTTTTAATGTCGGATTATGTTCCGGTTCTCGATGAATCAACACTTTCAGAAGAAGTTTTACAAAACGACACCTTATTATTATCAGCACGTTTTTATTATCAGCGACTTCATTTTTGGGATAATTTCGATTATACCGATGAACGTTTTTTATACACGCCGCTACTCAAACCCAAAATGGAAACCTGGTTTTCGAAAGTGCTTTTCCAGAGTTACGATTCGGTGAAACCCTACGTTTACAAATTTATCGAAGATGTAAAACCGTCGAAAAGAATTTTTCAGTTTGCGACTTCTTTTTTTCTGAACAGCAGCATTCAAAGTAAAATGATGGGCATGGATGCACTTTTTGTCGACCTGGCAGAATCGTACTATTTAAATGGCGAAGCATTTTGGG
>JBNKOT010000570.1:0-4981 GCA_050294855.1 Draconibacterium sp.
AATCCCATGTGGGCCTTTGGCACCAAGCTCAATCAGGAGACCATCGCCCAAACCGATTTTGATCTCGTAATTTCCTTCGGGCAAATCAACCATAAAATAGAAAGGATCGTTTGAAGTAATCAAATCGTTTGTCAATACATCTTTCCCCGATCTTTCAATCGATTGCACCGGAGAAATGCTTACAAATCCAAATCCTTTTTCTGCTGAATAAACAGCGCTAGAAGCCACTTTTTGATAACCAAAAGCAGTTTCTCCATTTCCAAAATCAAATTTGAATTCAACTTTTTCCTGACCGGCAGGAAGTTCTTTTGATTGAATACTTTGTACGAAACAAAAGGAAACAATTAATATGACTAACGAGATTTTATTTTTGATTGACATATACATTATTTATAAAGTTGGAGCGAACTGTCATTCATTTCTAGTTTATTGTTTTTTACCAGCAGAATCATTTCGGCTCCGGCCAAAAGTACCGGTCCGTAACCATGAGCTGCATAAACATTTATAGGGCGATAATAATAAAATGCCGGATCGAAACCCATTCCTGTTCCTACACAAGTTCCTTCCACCTGCCCCATTTCGTTTACTTTTGTTGAAACGGCATTCCATGCCAGACAAACCATCGGGCCGTAAACTTTTGCATCGACATATGCACGGTTAATTGCTCTGGCAATCGAATAAGTATAAATTGCAGTTGCCGAAGTTTCCAAATAGGTATCGTTCCGATCGATTAACTGATGCCAGAAACCTTTCCCTGATTGGTAATTGGCCAAACCACGAATGTGTTTTTGTAGGATTTCCAAAACCATTGGTCGCCCCGCATGATCTCCTGGAAGCACCTCCAGCAATTCGACTAAAGTCATCACTGCCCAACCATTTGCACGGGCCCAGTGAAATTGCGGATGTTCTTCCATTTCCTGAACCCAGCCGTGCATAAATAAACCTTTTTCGTAATTAAACATTCGTTCCGAAAAAAGCTTGACTAATTTTACTGCATCATCGAAATATTTTTGTTTGCCCGAATATGCGCCCATTTGTGCCAGCGCCGGAACACTCATAAACAAATCGTCGAGCCACAAAGTATTTGGATGCGGACGGTTACGCGCCAAAGTTCCATCTTTTAACCGAAATTGTTTGTTGCTTATGTAATCGATATAATTATTGATGATTGGATTAAAATCGAAGTTGCCGGTTTGCTGCGCTTTGATAATTGCTGCACACATTGCACCGGCGTCATCCAAAGCATGCGGATGCAAAACCGAATAAACAGGCGTTCTAACTTCGGGGTGATTTTCGTTTAACTTTTTGAAATGAGGAAGAATATCGGCAATAAACTGAATCCGGTCGTTGGTATACCTGGCATATTTTTGATCGCCGGTGGCCTGCGTTGCCAGCGACATTCCTGCATAAGTTACGCCCCACTCGTAACTGATTAAACGAAAATCGCCGGCAAGAAAAATCGTATTTTTATCGACCTTCGAATAATCGATTACTTCCTCCCCCGAATATTTGTTGACGAGTTTCATAGGTGTGGTTTTATCAAGATATGAATAAACCCGGTCGAGTACCTGCGTAATGTCTTTTATTTCCGGTTTTCCGTAGGGAACATCGTAATTCGGTTTTAATAGATGCAGAGGCGTGGTCGAATCGTTTATTTTTTGTGCAAAGATATTGTTATTGAATCCTAAGATTGATATAAAAACAATTAGTCCGAGTGCAAATGTATTATTCTTGAGCATCATACTTTGAATTAAATATTTTCACTTTTTTTGTGGTAAAATTACAAAATCGCGAAGTTTACTTTGCCGACAACCTTTAATCATTTCGGCCAATGAAAAAGCATTTAATTCTGCTCCGGCCTCATTCGTATGTGTATGATCTCCCGGGAAAAATGTTTTTACTTCCACCGGTCCAAGTGCTTCGTATTTTTGGGCTACTGTTTCATTGAGATCCAAAAAAACACATTTTTCGGTTTCGGCCGCTTCTTTTGCCCATTTCCCGTACGAATCGGCAACGCGCTCGACTTTTCCTTCGGGCCATTCGTTTCTCGGAATTTGGCTCAAAACAATCGCTTCGGCTCCTTTCGCTTTTGTTTCGGCGATGTACTTTTTTATGTACCAACCATAAGTATGCACGGTTTCTTTTGAACCATCGTCGCGGGTAATTTCGCGGGTTTCGTCGCCCGTTCCTTTTAGCGAACCACGGTATTTTGCTTTGTCGATATTTCCGCTGTCGTTGTGTCCAAATTGCATAATAACAAAATCGCCCGGTTGAAGTCGGGTTTTAATTTCATTCCACAATCCTTCATAATCAAAAGTCCGGCTACTTCTTCCACCGCGT
The DNA here is from genome assembly GCA_050294855.1 of Draconibacterium sp. GTDB lineage: Bacteria > Bacteroidota > Bacteroidia > Bacteroidales > Prolixibacteraceae > Draconibacterium. Next base: position 2,341 of record JBNKOT010000570.1, read on the forward strand.
GCTTTATTGAAGACATTCACCCTCATGGTATCGAAATACTGCGAGATCATTTTTCCCCATCCTACAATTTTTCCGTCGCCATTTGCAACGGTCGAATCGCCAATAATAAATACATTCTTTTTTGCCAGAAGTGTAATTTTTGGATTTTCAAGCAAATAATTTCTTAGCTCATTTTGTGTCGATTCTTTTAATCCTTCAACCACCAACGAAGCACTTAAAACCGCACCTTTTGCCGAAGTGTGTGTGTGATCTCGCTGATAAAAATAAGTTCCGGTTACTTTTTCTTCACCGAGTTTTTCCATGGCAGTTGCCAGTTTTTCATTCAGATCGATAAACTGAATATTTTCGCTTTCGGCCACTTGTTTGGCCCACAAACCATAACTGTTTTTATTATTTCTTGGAACAGCTCCATCTTTCCAGTCGTTGCGCGGAATCGGCGACATAATAATCGGAATCGCTCCTTTGGCTTTTGCCTCCTGAATGTACTGTCGCATGTACCAGCCGTACGAATGAACCACTTCGTGTTTTTTTGTAAGAATATTATCAATTTCCTCCGACTCTTCGCCAACTCCTTTTATTGTGCCGCGCGCGCGTGAATTGTCGTTAAGATTTCCCGCGTCGTTGTGCCCAAATTGCATCAACAAATAATCGCCGGGTTTCAATTTTTTCAGTACCGGTTCCCACTTTCCAAGCGTTCTGAATGTCCGGCTGCTTGTTCCACCCAAGGCATGATTTTCGATGTTTATTTTTGTGGTATCGAGGTATTGTCCGACAAAATCGCCCCAGCCCCAAAGTCCACCGGCTCCATCACCCTGACCATTTTTAACGGTCGAATCGCCAATGATATAAACGGTTGGTTTTTGTTGCTGCTCAGCAACATGAAAGGAAGAAAAGAAAAGTAAAAGTAAAACGGTTGATATTATTTTCATTGTTGTTTGTATTAGTCAATTTTAAAAACAAAAGGCGAAGATGTCATAAATTTTCCGCCCTGTGAAGTTACAAATAAGTACGTTGGTTTCCCATTTTGCATCAAAACCTGTGGTCGTTCAAAACGTCCGTATTTTTTCAGATTCCGGGGAGCCGGAGGCTGCCGGAAATATTGTTCGGTTCCAAAATAACTGATCTTTGGTTCCGACCAATGGATTCCGTCTTTGGATTCTAAAATAATTCCAAGCTCGTGATCGAAACGTCCCATGTCGCGGCAAATCATATAAAATTCCCCATTTTCGATAAACACATTTCCATCTTCCAACTGCCGGTTATTTCCTAATGCCGAATAATCAACAATCGGGTTTCCATCGTATTTTACATACGGCCCTTCAAGATTTTTGGCAAATGCCAGTCCGTATTTCCGGTTTCCGCGAACGGCTGGATTTGTCGAGTTGGAATAGTCATCGGAATTCCACGATTTATAATACAACCAGTACTCGCCGTTTGGATGTTTGAGAAATGAAGGATTCGATGTACAATGGTTGTCCCAGGCATCGTCGGCACCTACGTTTATTAAAGGTTTATCTGGCCGTTTCCAAGGTCCGTTTAACGAATGGGAAGTTGCAAGTGCCACTCTTTTTGTATTGGTTTTTTTATTCGAATTGCCAATATAAAAGAGGCAATATTTTCCGTCGACCAATTTGATGTGTGGATTATGACAGGTTGTTCCGTCAAAAAAGCCTTCTCCACGAGGCGCTAAAATCGTTTCGATGTTAGCATACGGACCTTCGGGTTTGTCGGCAACGGCATGTGCAATTTCCGAGCTGTTGATCCACCCGCCCATTCCTTTTTTTGCATCCCAGCGCGAAAAGAAAACATGGATTTTTTTATCGGGACCAACAATCGGACTGCAACCCCAAACATAATAACCACTCAGCTCCAGAATCCGATGCAAGGGTTTTAATCGTTTCGAAAAATCAGAAACATCCTTTTTTTGGTATTTCCTTTTTTCATCCTGAGAAAAACCTTCGAATCCGGTTCCAAACAAAATTGCTCCGCTTACAGTTGTCTGACGTATAAATCTCCTTCGATCCATTTTATTGAATTTCTCTATTTTATTCGGCCAATCCAAAATAGAAATACAAGGTTCTTTTTACCGGTTCATCCATTTCATTTAATTCTCCTTGTGGCCCTAAATTCCAGGTGTCGTTACTGATTCCCATCGCCAGTTTTGTTCCCAGCGGAGGAATTCCGTCGAGAAACGAAATGTCGCCAAGCGGAAGAGCCGGGTAATTTTTCGGTCCCGAAATTCCATAAAAATCAAACAGTCGCACAAACAAATTGTCTTCTTTCGCCACTACATAAAATTTGCCGTCGACCGTGTTAAACTGCATCCACGAAACATCTTTGAAATATCCTTTAAACTGCGGATAAGCCCACGAATTATCTGCCGGTAAAATGTTATTATAGAAACGTTCGTAAACATCGATTTTCCCTCCCTGTAAACGGTTTTTCCAGACGTGGCGCGAACCATCACCCAGCCATTTTGTACTAATAATATCCGATTCGGGAAACGTAAAACTAATCCCTGTAAAATACTGTTTATCCGGCACCCGGTATTCGTAATTCATTTCGAGCCAACCACTTTGAAACATGGTCCAGGTCACTTTTTTCAAATCACCTGAATAAGTCATTTCAACTACGTGCGATT
>JBNKOT010000571.1:0-2860 GCA_050294855.1 Draconibacterium sp.
CTTTTTTTAGTTCATCTTCAAAATTTTTAAACTTTTCAGAATGAAATTCAGAATAATTCATTTGTTTTAAAACATTAATTACTTTTTTGAAATAGGGATTTACTTCCTCAAAATTTTCGAAACGGAATTGTGTATCATTGATCCCTAAAACGATGTTCATCATATAAAGCTGCCGTTCGATGGGGGTTGAAGCATCTACTTTATCGAAAGCATCTTGCTGTAAAATAACAAAGTCGATTACTTCTGATTTCCAGAAAATAACATGGTATTCGAGCGGAACACCGTCGTCGCCAAGAATATTAATTTGTTCGTAAGCCTCGCGTCCGCGGATCAACACATTTTTGGCATTCAGAATATTATCCACCCAGTTGGGTGCAATATTCTTTTTCATAAATGCGATAAACTCCGGGTATTCCAAATATTTAGAATAACTGTCGACTGCATCGATTGCGGGGTAACGTTTACTGTCGGCCCGATTTTGTGAAAGCGAGTAAAAACAGCGCGCGGCTTTTTTTGTGGCTTCAGTAACCGGTTCTTTTAAATTTCCTCCGGCAGGCGAAACTGTTCCGATAAAAGTTACCGAACCCGTTTCTCCGTTGTTGAGATAAGTATAACCGGCGCGTGCATAAAAGTTGGAAATAATTGCCGGCAAATCCATCGGGAAAGCATCGGGACCTGGCAGCTCTTCCATCCTGTTCGACATTTCGCGAAGTGCCTGTGCCCAACGCGAAGTTGAATCAGCAAGCAATAAAACTTTTAATCCCATCGAACGGTAATATTCGCAAATGGTCATTGCCGTATAAACCGATGCTTCGCGCGCTGCCACTGGCATATTCGATGTGTTGGCAATAATTGTTGTTCGTTCTATTAATTTTCTGCCTGAGCGCGGATCGTCGAGTTCCGGAAATTCAGCAAAAATTTCAACTACTTCGTTGGCGCGTTCTCCGCAGGCAGCCAACACAATTAAATCGGCTTCTGCTTGTTTAGAAAGGGCATGTTGCAACACGGTTTTTCCGGTTCCAAACGGCCCGGGAATAAAACCGGTGCCACCTTCAACAATTGGATTTAGACTGTCGATTACACGGATTCCGGTTTCCATAAAGTCGAAGGGTCGAGGTTTTTCTTTGTAGGCTTTTATTGGAATTTTTACCGGCCATTTTTGCACCATACTAATCTTGTGTCTCTGGTTTTCTTTGTCGATTAAAATAGCGATGATATCGTTGATTTTATATTCACCTTCAGATTTTATTTCCTTGACCGTAAAAGTTCCATTAAAAGTAAAAGGAACCATTATTTTATGCGGAATCCAGTTTTCTTTTACTTCGCCCAGCCACGATCCAGCTACCACAACATCGCCTGGTTTTGCCAGTGGTTTAAACGTCCATAATTTATCGGCTTCAAGAGCAGCGGTGTAATCTCCTTTTTTCAGGAAAACTCCTTCCATTTTATCTAAATCGTGTTGGAGTCCGTTGAAATTTTTTGAGAGAATTCCGGGGCCCAGAGTAGCCTCGAGCATGTGTCCGGTAAATTCAACAGCGGTTTCGGTTTTTAATCCGCGGGTACTTTCAAAAACCTGGATATACGCATTTTTCCCTCCAATCCGGATTACTTCGGCCATTAGTTTAACATCACTGGTAATGATGTAACAAATTTCGTTTTGAGACACCGGTCCATCGACTTCAACAATTACCAGATTTGCAATTATACCTGCAATTTTCCCTTTTGTGCCCATACGCTATTTTTTTACAAACTAAATTCTGCGGGGAATTTATAACTCGTTTTTAGTTCGTTAATTAGTTTATTTAGCAAATCTTCTCCGGTTTTTTTATCGAGTTTCAGCCAACGTTCGGTCATCAAAAGTTTGATGCAAAAACTTAAGACTTTTTCAATAGTGAAATAATGAAAGAAGGTTTGTTCATTTAGATAATCCCATTTTATTTTATCGATTGTTTTTTCTTTTTCAATTAGCTGCGATTCTGATGCTGCAGCACGAAATATTTGTTCGGCAAACGGTACATGTTCTTCGAAATATTCGGGTTTTAGCGATGTTTTTTGCAACAAGGGAATAACGGTAAAATCTGTTTCTGTTTGTATCAGATGTTTCTCAGGGGTGTAGCGAAAGTGCATGCAATTGATTGCAGTCAGTATATTTTTTACATTCAATTCGAAATTGAACCATTCGCGAAGAAACTGATTTTTAGTGCGTAGCAAAAAATCATAAAACATATGCTGCAATAGATTTTTATAGTGCAAACTTAGTTGGCGCTGCTCTTGGTTATTGACCAGACGAATAAATTCATCCATATACAATGGCAATTGGAAAGGATGTTCCAATTCCGGATCTAGAAAATTTTTGGGGAAAATGCTATTCTGATTAAAAGGTTTATTTTGATCAAAAAGAATGTTAATCAGGTTTTCGTTATCGGCCGGAAGAAACAAAAGTTTAACGAGCTCAAAGTCGTCTTTTGTTAGTTGAAATTCCAGTTCATTTCTGAAATCCAAACTGCTAATGCCCGGTTTGCTCTCGGTAAAAAGCAAGTCGGGGAGCCCTGCTATTAAGCAATAATATTTTGTTTTTAACATATCCGAATTTTAAAGAATACAAGTTTAGCTCTGCCACAGAAGTTTACTTCGCTTCAATCGGATTATGTTTTATCACAACGTTTTCCTTTATTTTTCTGATTCAAACAACAATTCTTTTGTCTTTTTCCTGAAATAACCTTTAAAGAAATTTTCGAAATCGTCGGCACTAAAACTTATCGTATAATTTCCGTTTTTAGGTGCAATTTTAAAACCATCTTTTGTATCAGAATCAAATTCAATAAACACACTTTTATTTAGTTGATCTTTAGTTTTATTT
>JBNKOT010000572.1:0-6178 GCA_050294855.1 Draconibacterium sp.
ACGAAGAATTATTTAAAGACACGGTACTCGCAGCTTCAAAAATTGCGGACGAAAAAGATGGAATTGTTACCATCGGTATTACACCAACTTATCCGGCAACCGGTTTTGGATACGTTCAAACTTCTGAAGACATCACCGGAGCGGAAAAAATCAAACAGTTTAAAGTTGAACGATTTGTTGAAAAACCAAACGAAGAAACTGCAAGTCGTTATATAAAGGAAGGTGGATTTTATTGGAACAGCGGTTTATTTGTTTTTAAGGTTTCGGTTTTTTTAAGGGCGGTAAAAGAATTTGCTCCCGAGTTGTACGAGGATTTACGTAAAATTCAGGCCGATCTTGGAACGCCGTCGTTTGAGCAAACACTCGATACCATTTACCGTGCAGTGGAAAGTATTTCGGTAGATTATGGAATAATGGAGCATGCAAAAAACATTTATCTGGTGGAAGGAAATTTCGACTGGAACGATTTGGGAAGTTGGGAGTCGGTTTATTTAACAGCAAAAAAAGACGAAAACGGAAATGCCGGAAATGGTGAATCGATTTTTCTCGATTCGAAAAACTCCTACATTCATTCCGATAACGAAATTGTGGCACTGGTTGGATTAGACGATGTTATTGTTGTGCGCGACGGAAATACAACTTTGGTGTGCAAACGCGACAAAGCCGAAGACATTAAAAAAATTGTTGATCAGTTAAAAGCAGAGAATAAAAAACATTATTTATAGAAAGCATAAACATATTTTGAAAAACTAACTAAACTTAAAATTATGAAGGACCCAGAAAAGGTTGTGGTTTCGAAGGAATTGGTGTTGCCCTTTGTATTGATTACCAGCTTATTTGCCATGTGGGGATTTGCAAACGACATTACAAATCCGATGGTTGCAGCATTTAAAACGGTAATGGAAATTTCGAATGCCAAAGCTGCAATGATTCAATTTGCATTTTATGGCGGATACGCAACCATGGCTATTCCTGCAGCGCTGATTATAAAACGCTACAGTTATAAAATGGGAATTCTTATCGGACTCGGATTGTACGCAATTGGAGCGCTTTTATTTTTTCCTGCAGCACAGTTTGAAATTTTTGGATTCTTTTTGGTTTCGCTCTACATTTTAACTTTTGGATTGGCATTTTTAGAAACCACTGCCAATCCGTATATTCTTTCAATGGGATCTCCCGAAACGGCAACACGACGTTTAAATCTGGCGCAGTCTTTTAATCCAATGGGTTCTATTCTTGGAATGTTTGTAGCATCGAAACTGATATTATCTTCGCTGGAGTCGGATAAAAGAGATGCCGTCGGAAACTTACTTTTCGACTCGATGAGCGCCGCCGAAAAAGCTGTAGTACGTACCAACGATTTGGGAATAATTCGAAATCCTTATGTCATTCTTGGGTTTGTGGTAATTGCCATGTTGTTGGTAATTGCTTTAGCGAAAATGCCAAAGCGTGAAAGTGCCGACCACGAAATTCATGCTTGGGATTCGTTTAAACGATTGATCAAAAATCCAAATTATCGTGAGGGTGTGATCGCACAGGTTTTTTATGTGGGAGCCCAGATTATGTGCTGGACATTTATTATTCAATATGCCGACAATTTGGGAATACCAAAAGCAGAGGCGCAAAATTACAACATTGTGGCGATGGCAATTTTTATTGCAAGTCGTTTTATCAGCACCTTTTTAATGAAATATTTGAACTCGAAACTAATGTTAACGATGTTTGCAGTTGGTGGAATGGTGACAACAACTGGCGTTATTTTAATTCAGGGAATGCCGGGATTGTACCTGTTGGTTGCAACATCGGCGTTTATGTCGTTGATGTTTCCAACCATTTATGGAATTGCACTCGAAAACGTTGGCGACGATGCCACGCTCGGTGCTGCCGGTTTGGTAATGGCAATTGTTGGCGGCGCACTAATGCCACCATTACAGGGATTAATTATCGATCAAGGAACGATCGGTTTCTTACCAGCCGTAAATTTCTCCTTCCTTTTGCCATTTATTTGTTTTGTTGCCATTGCAATTTATGGATATCGCACCTTAAAAGTTCACATAAAACCCGTCGTTTAAAAATATGGATCACTACAAAAGATATTGCAAAGCTTTAAAACTGGAGGAAGATGCAGCTTTAATCGAGGAGTATAAAAAAGTTCATGCGCCGGGTGCTTGCTGGCCCGAAATTACACAGGGCATGAAAGACGTCGGAATTATAGATATGGAAATTTACATCCTCGATAATCAGTTGTTTATGATCATGGACACGGTTCCCGATTTCGACCACGATTTGGCCATGAAAGAATTGGCTACTAAACCACGGCAATCGGAGTGGGAAGCTTACGTTTCTCGTTTTCAAAAAACAAGCGCCGAAGCCACCGCCGACGAAAAATGGCAATTGATGGAACGAATCTTTAAAATGGAGGAGTGAGAAAGTTTAAAGTTTAGTGTTCAAAGTTCAATGTTGAAAGTGGATTTTGGAAATAAAACAGGCTGTTTTTCTTATAAGACAGCCTGTTCTTTTTTGTTTTTTTCCTTTAAAATAGATTACTTTCGAGACAACAAAATAGATTTAACTATTCAATATATTTAGTAAATTGCTAAAAAGTAAATAAATGAATGCATACCTGTTTATTATTGGACTCTGCGTCGTTATTATTATATCGTTTTTTACAAATATTCTCGCACGAAAAACCAACATTCCAAGTGTTTTAATTTTAATCAGCCTTGGTGTGGGAATCCAGGAATTGCTAAGTGCAGTGAACATGCAACCTGACTTTTCTAGTTCTTTAGAAATTCTTGGAATTGTGGGTTTGATTATGATCGTTTTGGAAGCAGCGCTCGACCTTGAATTAAAAAAAGAAAAATGGCCGATCATCTGGAAATCGTTTACCATTGCTGCGCTTTCTTTAGGATTAACATCACTGGCTCTATCGTTTCTGATTCGCTTGTTTACTCCAAACATGGAGTTTCTGGCGTCGATGGTTTATGCCCTGCCGCTGTCGATAATGAGCAGTGCCATCATCATTCCGAGCGTGGGGCATTTAACCAGTTATAAAAAAGAATTCCTGATTTACGAAAGTACTTTTTCTGATATTCTCGGGATTATGGTTTTTTATATGATTATCGAAAACCTCGACGTGGAAGGAATGAAACAACTTAGTTTTGCCATTGGAAGCAATATTTTTCTAACCATTGCCATTTCGGTAATTCTCAGTTATGTTTTGCTTTACGTGATTCAGAACATTAAAGGAGAAGCCAAATTCTTTTTGTTTTTAGCGGTTTTGGTATTGCTTTATGCCATCGGTAAAATGTTCCATCTGTCGTCGCTCATTATAATTTTAATGTTTGGTTTATTGCTGCGAAATCATCGGGTGCTGCTTTTCTGGAAGTTGGAAGAATGGCTCGATAATTCAAAGATTGCAGCAGTATTCGAGCAATTTAAAATGATAACGATTGAAACTTCGTTTTTGGTGAGAACCCTGTTTTTTGTGGTCTTTGGTATTACATTGCCACTAACCGCTTTAATCAGCTGGAAAGTTTGGCTGATTAGTATGATTTTCCTGATTGTAACTTATGCACTTCGTTTTGGTCTTTTTTATGTGATCGAAAAGAAAGATACCATGCCACAAACTTTTGTTGCTCCAAAAGGATTGATTACGATACTTTTATTTTTTGCCATCCCCGATTCGTTAAAAGCGGAAGGTTTTAGAGGTGGAATTCTGTTTGTTGTAATCATTGCAACAAGTATTATTATGGCCTGGTCGTTAATCTGGTATGGCAAAAAGAATCCTGAAATTTCTGACGATGAAAATGAATTACGTCCGATTGAAGATGAACCATCGAATCCGGTTGAACTACCAATAAATGAAGGAGAATGAAACTCGTAACAATCAAATCATCGCATTTTGCATCAGAATTAACGGTTTTAAAAAGCAGGTTGGAAGCTGAAGGAATTGATTGTTTTTTAGAGGGGACTTTAACTTCACAGGTATTAAGTCATATTCCTTCTACCGAAGCACACTTAAAAGTTAAAGATATTGATTTGGAGAAAGTAAGACAAATTCTGATCGAAACGGGTGAGTTAAAACCAGAAGATCAAACCGTTGTTTGTCCGAAATGTGGTGCTGAAAAAAATCACGCAAGAAAAAGTTTAAAAGAAAGCTTACGATTAATTAAAGCCGTTTTATTGACACTTGTAACTTTTAAACCCGTCAACCATTCTTCCAGCGCAAAAGATTACGTTTGCGAAAACTGTGGACATAAGTTCTCTGTGTAAGAATGACTTCACAACGAAAAATAATTCATATCGATATGGATGCATTTTTTGCATCGGTCGAACAATACGATAATCCCGAATTAAAAGGTAAACCGGTTGCAGTTGGCGGTTCAGGAGAAAGGGGAGTGGTTGCAGCAGCAAGTTATGAAGCACGCAAGTTTGGTGTAAAATCGGCCATGGCTTCGAAAGTTGCAAAACGAAAATGTCCCGATCTGATTTTTGTAAAGCCCCGCTTCGATCGTTACAAAGAAATTTCAAATAAGATCCGAACTATCTTTTTTGAATACACCGATTTGGTTGAACCACTTTCGTTAGACGAGGCATATTTAGATGTCACTTACACCAAAAAAGGTGCTCCTTCTGCTACACTGGTTGCCAAAGATATTACAAAAAGAATTCTCGACAAAACCGGATTAACAGCTTCTGCCGGAGTTTCGTACAATAAGTTTTTGGCAAAAGTGGCTTCCGATGTAAATAAACCAAACGGTATTTTTGTAGTTACTCCAAAAGAGGCACAGGCATTTATTGATAAACTTGAAGTACGTAAATTTTTTGGAATCGGAAAGGTAAGCGCCAAAAAATTAAACGATATCGGCATTTGGTTTGGCAGCGATTTGCAAAAACTCGAACGTTTTGAATTGGTGCGAATGTTTGGCAAAGCCGGAAACTATTATTACGACATTTGTCGCGGTATCGATGAAAGAGAAGTGGAAGCACTCCGCGAAAGAAAATCGGTAGGTGCCGAAAATACGTTTTTAAACGATCTGTTTTTAAAAGACGACCTCGAAAAAGAACTTCTGAATATTGCTGATACGTTGTGGAAACGAATCGAACGTTCGAAAGTAAAAGCCAAAACACTCACCTTAAAATTTACTTATTCCGATTTCGAAAAACACACAAGAAGTAAAACACTGGGAGGCTGTTTTTTGTCGAAAGCTCAAATTATTTCGGAAGGAAAAATATTATTAAAAACGGGTGGAGGTTTTTCAAAAGGAATTCGTTTGCTCGGATTAACAGTTTCTAATTTTAAAAAGGAGGAAGTGGATCAACCGGTGCAATTAACGATCGAATTTTAAAAAAGGACAAAAAAAAAGGTTACCATCTGGTAACCTTTCTAAAATATCTAACCTAGATACGATTTTAATAATTTACTTCGAGATGTATGTCTTAATCGGCGTATTGCCTTTTCTTTTATCTGACGTACACGTTCGCGGGTTAATCCAAATCGTTCTCCGATCTCTTCCAGCGTCATTTCCTGACATCCGATACCGAAAAACAACCTAATAATGTCGCTTTCACGTTCTGTCAATGTTGCTAATGCGCGATGTATTTCTTTAGCAAGTGATTCCATGATAAGGGAGCGGTCGGCATTTGGCGAGTCGTTGTTAACCAACACATCCAACAGACTGTTGTCTTCGCCATCCACAAATGGGGCGTCGACCGAAACATGTCTTCCGGATACTCGTAATGTGTCTGCTACCTTATCGGCAGGAAGTTCGAGTGATTCTGCTAATTCTTCTGGCGATGGCTTGCGCTCGTGTTCTTGCTCAAATTTCGAGAACGCTTTGTTAATTTTGTTCAACGAACCTACCTGGTTCAGTGGCAAACGAACGATACGCGATTGCTCTGCAAGTGCTTGAAGAATAGATTGGTGAATCCACCAAACGGCATAGGAAATAAACTTAAAACCTCGAGTTTCGTCGAATTTTTCAGCGGCTTTTATCAAACCAAGGTTTCCTTCGTTTATTAAATCGGGTAGACTCAGTCCCTGGTTTTGGTACTGTTTTGCCACCGATACAACAAAACGCAAGTTGGCTCTGGTTAATTTCTCCAAAGCAACCTGATCGCCTTTTTTGATCCGCTGTGCTAATTCAACTTCTTCCTCAACAGTAATCAGTTCTTC
>JBNKOT010000573.1:0-2168 GCA_050294855.1 Draconibacterium sp.
TTTCAGATAAATCTCAAAAGTATTTCTGAGTTGGGTATCTTCTTTGTATGCAATATTTGATTGGGATGTATAATGATTCCCAAATAAATCGTTTAAATAATCCTGTTTTTTTCTGTTAATTAAATGCTGAACATTAATATCATTTGGATATTCTGCCTTTAGTTTTTCAAATAAAAGTTGACCTTCATTTACCTGATTGTTGAGTACTAACACCGCCGCTTTATTGAGTTGGGCAATAAATACTTTTTGAGTATCTGTGCTTTCTAATTGTTTATTATACAGTGCAACGCATTCATTATAGCATTTTTCAGCTTCTATAATATTTCCTAAATAGTCATGTGTCATTCCCGATATTTTCCATGCTTCAGCCTCGTTTGGATTTATTTTTAGTCCTTGATTAAATGTTTCAAGTGCTTTTTCATATTCCCCCAATTTTATTAGTACTCCTGCTTTATTCCAGTAAGCAGTTTGATTTGTTGAATCATTCTTAATTGCATTGTTAAGAAGAATTAAAGCGAGGTCTAATTTATCATTAAGAATTAGTTTCATTGCACGTTGGTTGAGATCAACGTTTGATTCACTTTTATTGGTAAGTATTACCAACAAAACTGAAGCATATAATTTCTCACCCTCGCTTTCCCAATTGTAATTTTCCGGAACTTTTATAAAATCACCAATGTTAGCTGGCGAAAGATCTCCGGCGATTTCAATTCCATTTTTAATATCCGAATAATGGGTGTTTTCAATCGAAAGCAAATCGATGAAATCCATTATTTTTCCCGATGTATTCAATTCCAAAAATGTATTATCGGAATTTTCTTTAATCCGCCAGATTTCCAAAAGCGCAGGATTGTTTTTTATTACCTGAACCAGTGAATCATGGGGCAGATTTATTTTTTCGCTTATCCCCGCGCTGGTATTACTTTCTGCCAAATATTGGATGTATTTTTCGTAGGCTAATTTTGTATTTGTTTCGCTAGTTTGGTTTTGAGCCATTTTATCGACCAGCACTCTTATTTTTGCGAGTTCTGTAATTTCGTCGCGGCTAAAAGTGCTGCTGATTGCTGTATTTTTTCGTAATAAACGTTGCATTACTTTTTGCTCGTTTAAACCATTAAAACCTGCAATAATCAGAAACAAAAGCGCAGCAAGAGGAATAATCGCTAAAATTTTATATTTGGTTTTGGTATAAAATTTAGGATTTATCATCATGTTCATTCGCTTTTTTACGGTGGAACTGCTAAAATGCGACGAGAGCGAAATTACATGTCCTTCAGCAACCTGATTGACTAATAATGTTTGATACTGCAAACTGTCGATTCCCGAATTTAGAGCACCTTCGTCGGCTAAATATTCGTGGACAAGCTGAATTGAATTGCGCATCATCCAAACCAGCGGATTAAACCACATTACTGCGCAAAGGATTTCAAACAACAGTGCATCGACCGAATGTTTTTGCTGAACATGAATACTTTCGTGGGCAATTATTTTTTCGAACGCCGTGTCTCTTTTTGTTTTGTTATGAATAAAAATCCACTTAAAAAACGAAAACGGATTCTGGTAGCGGGTATTTAAAACCAGTGTAAAAAACGATTGTTTTATTTGTTTCGATTTGGAAGTCCAAATATATAAAACCAAAATCTGAACTAAAATGCGCAGAAGAAACAGTGTGGCAACAGAAAAATACAAATACAAAATAATTTTTAGCCAGCCGATTTGAATTTTTTCTTTTTCAACAGTTTTATTGAAATCGGGGAGTGGTGGAGTGTAGTTTTGTGTAGGGCTGTTTGTTGTAAATTCTTTTGGCGAAGTTTCAATAATTTGTAAAATCGGTGCTGACTTGGTTTTTACGGTAGGAGTTATTTTAATGTAAAAATCGCCCAATGGAATTAACAAAGCAAAAAGTACGGCGCTTAATAAAAAGAATCTTCGATGTTTAAAATTTCGTTCTTTCCGAAAAACAAGGAAATAAATTAAGTACGCCAGACTCAAACTTAATGTCGATAGAATAACATATCGGATTAATGCGTCCATATTATTTTTTTTGTTTTTCGATTTCTACTTCAATCATTTGCTTTAACTCTTCCAATTCGGCAATGCTCACGTCTTTTTTCTTTACAAAATAAGACATCATTTGATTGAGCGAATTGTTAAACAGACCTTTTAAA
>JBNKOT010000574.1:0-4658 GCA_050294855.1 Draconibacterium sp.
ATTTTTTGAACATTCAGAAATTAAAAAATTTTAAACAGATGAAACGATTTTTTTTATTGATGGTTTTTGCTGTTTCAAGCATGTTTCTTGCCGCACAAACCAATGGGACCCTCGATGTTTCGGTGAGCACATCATCGACGGGAGGAAATTATGCTCCAAGAAATATTGTAGCAATTTGGATTGAAGATCCTTCAGGTAATTTTGTTAAAACCTTACTCGCTTATGCCGACAAACGCATTAAACATTTAAATACCTGGGAGTCTTCCACCAATGCCAAAAACATCATGTACAACCGTACGGATGCAATTACCGGTACAACACAAAGCAGCCACGGAACTCGTACTTGCTCGTGGAATGGAACAGACTACAACAAAAATTTGGTTGCCGATGGGCAGTATAATGTTTGTATGGAACTTACCGACAAAAACTCAACCGGGAATTATTCAAAATTTGAATTTACAAAAGGTGAAACAAATACGATTACCCCTGCAAACGTGCCTAGTTTTTCATCGGTCAATATACATTGGGAAGCTTCAGGCACGGTCGATGCGAAGCAAATAGAAGTGAAGGATGATATAGTAATATTTCCAAATCCTGGCAAAACTATATTTACCGTTCGTGGAAAAAATATAAATGAGATTGAAATTCTGGATATCTCCGGATCGGTAATTTTCAAAAATCGAAGTACAAAAACAATCGATATGAGTGCTTTTTCAGATGGGATTTATCTGGTTAAATTCGAAACGAATTCAGGCACAATTGTAAAAAAACTGTTAAAAGATGATTGAAGTTTTAGCCATCATCTTCAATTCATATTTAATTCAAATAAGTAAGACTATTTTTACGTCGTACAATCCGTTTTACAATAACATAGCTTGTGAATCAATAAGTTGTATTAATTAGTCATAATATTTGATTGTTTTTTATTCCTTGAATTATACATTACAACCAAACTAATTTTAATTTGGAATAATTTAAAAGTACTAAAAACCAGTGTGTAGGCGTTTGCTGAGTATTATAAAAGATTATATTTGATCTAACCATTGATGAAAAGAAACCCGTATGTCTAAATTTGCTCATCGCATTTATATATTTATTTTAGTGGCAATATGTCTGATTGTATTCGTGGCGATTGCGATTTACGGAGCAGATTATTATTCAACACAAGTTTCGGAACGTCACTTTCACGAACAGAACGAATTACTGCGACCAACAGGACCTATCGGTCATGGAATTGGAATTTTGGGTTCTGTTTTAATGATTGTCGGAGTGTTTGGCTATATGGCGAGAAAACGATTTCGGAGTTTATCGCGCATTGGTGTTTTAAAATACTGGCTCGAATTTCATATCTTTCTATGTACATTAGGACCGATTCTGGTTTTGTATCATACCACATTTAAATTTGGAGGAATAGTTGCGGTTAGTTTTTGGAGCATGATTGCGGTAGTAATAAGTGGTATTATCGGGCGGTTTATCTATTTGCAAATTCCACGTACCATTCAGGGTCGAGAATTGAGTTTAAGCGATTTATCAGGAATAGAAGACAATCTATTTACCGAGATTCAAGATCATTATAAAATAAATTACGAAATAATTACTCAAATAAACATTGCGTTGAACTCCTCTGTTTCCAGTGAAAATAAAAATATTTTCCTTCGGATTTTCAAACGGTTCCGTTTCGAGAGAAAACTGATAAAACAAGTTCGGAAAGAATTAAAATCGCAACAGCTTGCACGCAAGGATTTTCGGAAAGTAGTGCAGATCTTCAAAGCAAAAATTGTTTTAAACCGAAGAATAGCCTGGTTATCAACTATGCAGAACTTTTTACGATACTGGCACGTGGCCCATTTACCTTTTGCACTGATAATGCTGGTTATTATGATTGTACATGTTATTGTTGCTTTATTGTTTGGATATAAATGGATATTTTAAACTATGGACGTATTTATTGAAAAAATAATTATTTACGGAATTGTAGGTCTGTTTCTAACAGTCGTGGTACTTATTTATGTTCGTAGATTACGTCGCGAATCAAAAATTGTAGAAGATAAAATTAAACTGGCCAAAGAAGAAGGTTTGTTCGAACCGGTTTCCTTGCATCCCGTTGTCGATGTTAATTCTTGCATCCAAAGTGGCGCGTGTATTCGTGCCTGTCCCGAACACGATATTCTTGGAATTAGAAACGGTAAAGCAATTGTAATAAATGCAAGCCAGTGTATTGGTCACGGTGCCTGTTTTCACGCTTGTCCGACTCAGGCAATTTCTCTGTGCATCGGCACCGAAAAAAGGGGAGTGGACCTTCCGCACGTTAACCAGTATTTCGAAACCAATGTGAGAGGAATCTACATTGCCGGAGAAATTGGCGGAATGGGTTTGATTAAAAATGCTGTGGAACAGGGCAAACAAGCCGTTGATAATTTGGTGAAAGGATTTTCAACAAAAGAAAAATTTGAATACGACTTGCTTGTGGTAGGAGCCGGTCCAGCCGGAATATCGGCAACATTGCAGGCAAAAAAACACGGATTAAAAACAGCCACACTGGAGCAAGATTCCTTGGGCGGTACCGTTTATACTTTTCCACGCGAAAAAATTGTAATGACTTCGCCAATGAAATTGCCATTGTATGGAAAACTAAAGTTTTATGAAACCAGCAAGCCCGAATTATTAAGTATCTGGAATGAGGTACTTGATAAAAATGAGATTCAAATTCAGGAAAATAAAAAGGTTGAATCGATAATAATGGAAAACGGGGGGTTTCGTGTCCACACAAAAGATGGAGCAGGTTACTCGACACAAAAAGTTTTAATTGCAATTGGCAGAAGAGGTACTCCCCGAAAGTTGAATATTCCGGGCGAAGTTTCAACAAAAGTTGCCTATCGCTTGCTGGAACCCGAATTAATAAGGGGAAAAAACATTGTAGTGGTTGGTGGTGGCGATTCGGCCATCGAATCGGCGCAACTATTGGCTGATGAAAACGATGTAACACTTTCTTATCGAAGTTCTAAATTTTCGAGATTAAAGCCACGAAATAAAAAATCGATTGATGAAATGATTTCCGATAAAAAGCTGAATGTCATTTTAAATTCAAATTTAACTTCAATCGAAGATGATTTTGTCGAAATTAGCGTTAATGAGAATGAGAAACCTTTGCGCCTGAAAAACGATTTGGTATACATTTTTGCCGGAGGCGAATTGCCAACCCAGTTTTTAAAAAATGTTGGAATTGAAATTACCACTAAATTTGGAGAAGTTATTTTGAAACATGGTTAAAGCCAGTAGGATTGATTTTAATGAATAAGAAACTTAAAAATATTATCTTTTTTTTATTCCTGATGTTTTTTGCAGTACAGGTATTCGGGCAGCTTTCGCCGGGCGAACTTACCAATGCTCATGCACATCTCGAGGGTATTACAAATTGCACTCAATGTCATGTTTTGGGCGAAAAAGAAACCACTGCAAAGTGTCTGGAATGCCACAAAGAAATTCAAAATCTGATTACACAGAAAAAGGGTTATCATGCGTCGGTAGAGGTTGAAGGGAAAAAATGTGCCGAATGCCACGGCGAGCATTTTGGACGCGATTTTGCGTTGGTTCGTTTCGACGATAAAACATTCGATCACAAATTAAGCGGTTTTAATCTGGAAGGAAAACATAGCAAGTTGAAATGTGTTGATTGCCACAAAACGGAACTGCTTGCTGCTAAAACTTCACAAAAAAAAGGCGAGAGTTATTTAGGACTTGGAACCGAATGTATTTCCTGTCACGAAGATTTTCACCAAAATACACTTTCAAAAAACTGTACTGAATGCCACGATTTAAATGCATTTCGGCCGGCACCAAAATTCGACCATTCAAAAACAAAGTTTGCGCTATCCGGAAAACATCAAACTGTAAGCTGCGAAAAATGTCATAAAATAGAACAACGAAACGAACAGAAATTTCAGTTATTTGCTGGTGTTGAATTTGCAAATTGCACCAGTTGTCACGAAGACATTCATCGAAATAAATTTGGCAACGATTGTTTGAAATGTCACAACGAATTTTCTTTTCACGAAGTTAAAACGCTGAGCACTTTTAATCACGAAAAGACCAATTATTCTTTGCGTGGTAAACATGCGAACGTGGATTGTAAAAAGTGCCATAAATCGAGTTACACACAGCCTGTTAAACACAAAAGATGTACCGACTGCCATACCGATTATCACGAAAATCAGTTTCTGAAAAATGGAACTTCACCTGATTGTGGCGAGTGTCATTCGGTAAATGGTTTTGTGCCATCTTCGTTTGGAATTGAACAACACAATCAACTTCAGTTTAAATTAGATGGAGCACATCTGGCAACGCCATGTTTTACTTGTCATAAAAAAGAGGGAAAGTGGAATTTTGCAAACCTGGGTATGCGCTGCATTGATTGTCACGAAAATATTCACGAAAAATTTATCAATGAAAAATACATTCCAAATGGAGATTGTAAAACTTGTCATTCCATCGATGTTTGGAGCGATGTAGCATTCGATCACAAGCAAACAGAATTTGCACTTCTTGGAAAACACAACACCGTTTCGTGTCGGAAATGTCATGTGAAAGGGGAAACTGGAAATATTACGCAACAACAGGTTAAATGGGAACAACAGTTTTGCACCAATTGGCATGAAGAT
>JBNKOT010000575.1:0-33045 GCA_050294855.1 Draconibacterium sp.
TGGTGGTATTTTACCAGCGATACAAGGTCAGGTTGCTGATGCAACTACTTACCTAATGAGCTACTGGGTGATTATTATTTCTTTGGCTTATTTGCTATACTATTCTGTTATTGGTAGTAAAGTACTGAAAAGAGCAGACGCTGAATAAAAAAAAGAACATATTTTAAATTCTTTCACAAAACTGTGTGAAAGAATTTAAAATATGTTCAATCCAAATACGAATTATATAAACAAAAATTGAGATGAAAAAAGTTGCAATAGGTGTTGATATTGGTGGAACAAACACCGCAATTGGTGTAGTTGATCCGGAAGGAAATGTGATGGTTAATGATAATATTCCCACTCCTTCTCATGGCGATATTAACAAATACATTTCGGATTTAGCAGATGCCATTAATGCATTAATTAAATCGGTAAAATTATTAAACGACGAGATTCAGGTTCTTGGAATTGGTATTGGTGCTCCAAACGGAAACTATTACAGCGGAACCATCGAATATGCTCCAAACCTTTCTTTTCAGGGCGTTGTTCATTTGGTACAGTTGCTGCGTAAACATTTTCCGGATATGGAAGCGTTGGCATTAACAAACGATGCAAATGCTGCTGCTATTGGCGAGATGATTTATGGAGGAGCCAAAGGAATGAAAAACTTTGTGATGTTCACTTTGGGAACAGGGGTTGGAAGTGGTTTGGTTGTAAATGGCGACCTCGTTTATGGAAGCGACGGTTTTGCCGGTGAGTGTGGTCACACAACATTAATTCCGGGTGGTCGTCCGTGCGGATGTTCGGCTCTGGGACACCTCGAAGCTTATTGTTCTGCTCCGGGAATGAAACGTACTGCTTTCGAATTAATGGCACATTACAATGCCAACGACAGTTTACTGGCCGACAAATCGTTTCAGGAACTCGATTCGAAGATGATTTTTGATGCTGCTGAAAAAGGCGATAAAGTTGCTTTGGAAGTATTCGAAAAAACCGGTGCCTGGTTAGGACAAGGATTGGCTGATACTGTGCATCATTTAAGTCCGGAAGCGATTTTCTTGTTTGGTGGCCCAACTGCTGCCGGAGATTATATTTTTAAACCAACAAAAGAAAATATGGAGAAACACCTTCTTCCTATTTTTAAGAATAAAATCAAAATTTTACCTTCTCAACTAAAAGCCGGCGATGCTGCAATTGTTGGAGCAAGTGCTTTGGTTTGGAAAGAATTGGATAAATAAAAAATCATTCGATAAATTGAAAAGCGGATTTCTTTTAAAATCCGCTTTTTTTGTTCTCCAGATCCAAAAGATTTACAGAGATTTCAATTAAGACTTTCCTTGGCATAATTAAAAATCAACAGTCTTCATCTATCTTCAAATTCTTTTGAATGCAATTCTTTTTGTAATTTTATAAGATGAAAAAATTAGGGGTGCTTTTTGTTTTCTTATCAATCGGTTCAGTTTTTGCACAAAAACCGGATCTCGCTTTTATCGACAAAATCGCCCTTCATGAAAAAACTTCTCAGTATAAAAAGTCTGCATTTGTCGAAAGTGAAAATTATGCTGCAACCGATGTGGTTTATCACCGAATGGAGTTGGAGATAGATCCAAACATTCTTTTTATTAAAGGAAAAATAACCAGCTATTTTAAAAGTAAAACTCCTGATTTGAATGAGATTGATTTCGATCTTCTTTCAATAATAACTGTAGATTCGGTGGTGCAGCATCAGCAAAAAATTGAATTTACACGTGCGGAAAACAAACTGATAATTCCATTAAACAATACCTTAAACGAAAGTCAAATCGACTCGGTTTCGATCTTTTATCAAGGCAGTCCGGGCAATGCCGGTTTTGGATCTTTTTCGCAAACATTCCACAACGAAGTCCCTAACATCTGGACACTTTCCGAACCTTACGGAGCAATGGAATGGTGGCCCTGCAAACAATCGCTTGCCGATAAAATCGACTCGATCGATATTATTGTTACTTCGCCCAAAGAATACAGAACCGCGAGTTTGGGTGTTTTAATGGAAGAGACGGTTAAAAACAATTTCAGAAAAATGCATTGGAAACACCGTTTTCCGGTGGCAACTTATTTGGTTGCTGTTTCGGTTACGAATTATTCCGATTATTCCGATTCGTTAAAATTAGAGGATGGGCGGAGCATTGAAATCCTCAACTATGTGTATCCCGAAAATCTGGAAAGTGCAAAAACAAAAACTCCGATAACTGCTGAAATTATTGGTTTATATAACGATTTGATTGGCGAATATCCATTTGCAAAAGAAAAATATGGTCATGCACAATTTGGCTGGGGCGGCGGAATGGAACACCAGACCATGAGTTTTATGTACAATTTTGGGTACGAATTAATTGCACACGAACTGGCACATCAGTGGTTTGGCGATTACATCACCACCGGAAGCTGGCAGGACATTTGGTTGAATGAAGGTTTTGCGACCTATCTTGCCGGAATCTCCTACGAACATCTTTTGGATGGTGTTTGGTGGCCGCGCTGGAAAAAAATCAATGTTGAACGGATTGTCAGTCAACCTGGAGGATCGGTTTTTGTGACCGACACCACCAATATTGGTATCCTTTTTAGCGGACGGCTTTCGTATTCGAAAGGTGCTTATCTTTTGCACATGTTACGCTGGATTATGGGCGACGATGATTTTTATAAGGGAATGCGAAATTATTTTAACGACCCAAAAATTGCCAATGGTTTTGCAAGAACCGACCAATTTGTTTCGCACATGGAAAATGCGACTGATACCACTTTCACCGAATTTTTTAACGACTGGTTTTATGGCGAAGGATATCCGGTTTACTCCGCCGAGTTTTCACCAACAGAGTTTAATCAATTAAAAATAACACTTTCTCAAACCCCATCTCATCCTTCGGTAGATTTTTTTGAAATGCCGGTTCCGGTAAGAATTTACAATTCGGACAAAACAGACTCGGCTGATTTTCGATTGAATCACACGAAAAACGATCAGGAATTTATTGTCAATCCAGGTTTTAAAGTTGCCGAGTTAAAAATTGACCCGGATTACTGGCTCATTTCAAAATCGGATGAAATTTTACGTGTCCCACTGTATGCCAGCTCCGAAGAAATTATGGTTTATCCCAATCCTTTCGATGCAACACTTTCGGTTTTTATTCCCAGAAATCAGCAATTTATTAAAGCTCAGATTCTTACCATTGACGGAAAATTAGTGAACGAATACCATTCGAACCAAAACGAATATCATCTTACCGGTCTTTCCACAGGAACCTATATAATACAGGTTGAAACGAATAGAAACACCATCCGGCAAAAAATTGTAAAACGCTGATTGAATAATTCTACCAGTTAAATTTTATGGTTTGAATTAAATCAGGGTGTAAACTCAAAGGCACCGGGCTAATTCCAGCAAAACTTTCGATGTAGGTTCTTTCTTCTTCGGAATAATCTTTTTTTGGAAAGGTAAATTCGACAAGCACCTCGGCAACACGTCGCGGATCGGAAGCCATAATTTTAGTTACTTCCACTTCTGTTCCTTTTAAATCAATTCCTTTATCGCGCGCCTTTATTCCCATAATGGTGAGAATACAACTTCCGAGCGCGGTGGCGAGCATGTCGGTTGGTGAGAAAAATTCGCCTTTCCCCTGATTGTCGGTTGGTGCGTCGGTAATAACTTTATTGCCCGATTGCAGATGTTCATTTTCGGTGCGTAAATCGCCAAGATATACGGTTTTAATGGTTGCCATATTTTAACCTTTTTGTATTTTAAATATACAACTATTTGCATAAAGTCTTCTTCGAAAAAAATGCTGGGATTTTGAGTCAGAAAGTTCTGAATGATTTCAGAATTAGCAACTGCAACAACCAGAAGGATTCAACTCAATATTTATACGCGATTTGAGCCATTAATTTTATATCGAACTCAGGTTAATAGCCTTTCAGATCGTTTTTGAATGAAGTTCTTACACAACGGAAACCGATAAAAGATTTTGTGGTATCCTGGTACTCAAAACTTCTGGTTGAAGTACGTAAAAAATACGCCATGTCTTTCCACGAGCCGCCGCGAACTACTTTTCGTTTCATCACCGGAGGATCGTCGGTTTTTGCATTGTATTGCAATTCAGGATTTAAATCGTCGATTACATCGTAACCGGCTTCAAAGAATGCAGTGCTGGTCCATTCGGCCACGTTTCCCGCCATATCGTATAAACCAAATGGATTGGGGTCGAATTCGCCCACCATCATGGCTGTGGTTGTTGTAGGGCTGTCGGCCACGTAATTTCCACGGCGCGGTTTAAAATTCGCAACAAAACATCCTTCCTGACTCCGGGTATAATAATTTCCCCAGGGATAAAGCGAACTTTGTAATCCACCGCGGGCAGCCATTTCCCATTCCGATTCGGTGGGTAATCTGAAATCGTGAGCCGGAGTTTCTTTTAATCGATTCTCGACCGCTGCTTTTAATCCGGTTCTCCAGTTGCAAAAGGCTTTGGCCTGTGACCACGATACACCCACCACCGGATAATCGTCGAATGCGGCATGCGAAAAATATTTTAAGGTAAACGGTTCGTTGTACGTGTAGGCAAAATCTCGGATCCAGCACAAAGTGTCGGGATAAACGGGAACCGATTCGTGCATTAAAAACGAACTTCGGTTTTCAATCGGCACAACTGTTCCGTCTTTGTCGACAATCGAACCTTCGTATTTTTGCGTTTCGAAATTGAAACTGTTATTACCGTTTGCTGCCTGTTTATAATCCACCCAATAATAATCGTAAATTAATTTTCGTGGATCAACTTCCTTTTTAAATAAAAACCGTTCTCCTTCGGGAATGTACAACTCGTCCATTGCCAACTGATATTCCCGGTCGTCCCAGTCGATTCGTTCGTTCCAATTAATTGTCGGTTCGTCCAACGGTATTCCTTTTGCTTCTGTGATTGCAAAATCAGTGTAAGTTTCGCCCAATAATTTACGTGCGATCGAATCGCGCACCCAATATACAAACTGACGATATTCGTTGTTGGTTATTTCGGTGTCGTCCATCCAAAATGCTTCTACCGAAATTGTTTTTGAACGATTAGGAATTTGTGCAACTTCGTCGCCCGAGGCACCCATATTAAACGACGCTCGCTGAATATATGCCATTCCAAAAGGTGCTGGCTCAAACCAATTGCTGCTTTTGAGTTCTTTGTCGGGGTGATAAATATTCGATTGTTGACATGAAGAGAAAAGCAGACCAATGGCCACCAAAAAATATAGATTTGCTTTTCTTCTCTTCAACGATTTCATTTTTCAACGCTATTTTAATCCCGTTTATTCTTTCAAAAAAAAACCTTATGAAAACATAAGGTTGTATTTTATGTTGTTGCTTTTTTAATATTCCCAAAGATCTTGTTCGAAGTTGAAAATTTTATCTTCAATAATTTTTGATTCCAACATGGCATCTTTACCGCTCAGGTAAGCACTAATTTCGCGGTTGTTCAACACATTCGATTCCTGAACAATATAACTGTTAAAAAATCTTTTAATAAACAAGTCGTCGAACGACATCTGACGTGCCTCGTTGTAAGGATTCAACACCAGGTTAGTTGATAATAATGGTCGTACTTCGGGGTAATACACCCAGAATAATTTCTGACGCTGAACTTCTCCTGAAGTATCGCCGGCCCTTACAAATTCCCGAATTGGACAAATTCCGATGATACGCACATTCATGGTCGACGTTTGTTTGTCGAAATACCACTCTTCTTTAATCATGTATTGTTTGATATCATTTGGTCGAACTTCGCCTTGTACCGTTACCATTGTACGCTCGCCTGTGTCGAAATCTATTTTTTCTTCTTGCGTAGCCTCTGCACCAAATGCTTCTTTCACTTGAGCAAACGACATTGGCACTTTAAAGTCGTCGTCGAAAGCTGCATCGTAAGGTGTAATTAAACCATTTTCAATTCCGTTAAGTAATAAAGAAATCAGGTTTAATCTACCGTCCATTTCTTCGGTTGGATAATACAGCGGTTGATTCATCTTTTCGCGCAAATCGATGATCCGCCATATTTTTTTCGACCAGAATATATCTGCTTCCCGGGTAACCGGAAGTGGCATTGGTTTTTTCTGATTAATGTCAGTACGTTTAAAAGCACCATTAACGATTTGTGCGTTAGCTTTGTTTCCTGCAAGTGTCAGCAAAAAAACAATTACTCCAACATATACTACTAACTTTTTCATAATTACAGTATTTTGAATGAAATTGGGTCTAGGTTTACAGTTTTACCATCATCCCCAATTGCCTGAATATTATCAATATAAATTCTACTTTGTGGATTTGCTCTTCGGAGCTGATCCTTTTGTTCTGTTGTAAAACGGTTCGAATTCGACTTTTTAATGTTGGTGTAACCACCGTCGGTAGTTTGAACATTAAACTGAGTTACTTTGTATGTAAAATCAAAGTCAAAATCAACCAAAACGGCCATAATACCATCCTGAATTTGTAATACTTCTTTTCTGATATCTCCACCCGATTTTCCAGCTAATTGTGCTACTGGTGGAGGAACAGGTTTTACTCGCCATTCTGAAGTACCAACCACTCTTTTTTGTCCGCCTATATTTGAAGTTACGGTTACTTTTGTACGTAATCCTTGCTCATCAAGCGCATCAGGTTCAATTAAAAAGGCGCCGCCCTCCCGTTCAATTGTACCGTTTGTCATGGTAACTTCAAGATCTTCTTTTGGTATTCCACCGGCTAAAACATCGAATGGATTTTTTATTCCCAAATAGAACACATTCATTTTTGTTGCCGACATGGTTACACTGGGTTGTGTTACTTTGTATGGTTGCTCAAACGGATAATTTCTTATTGCTCCGCTTGGTGTTTTGTATTTAATTAAACCACTCCAGGTAAATGTGCCCCGTTCTGCAGTAGATCCTCTGTAAATGGCTTTTCCATCCACCACTTCAACTTCGCGATTATTAATAAATATTTGTGGTTGTTGTGTGGTATCTTCAGCAGCAAGAAAAACTTCTGCAATGTATTCTTCGCCTTGTAAAACAACATTCGAATTGGCAATTACACGAGCACCCAGTTTATTGAATTTAAAAGAACCGGCATCGATTTGTGCATACAAATAGTTGATTACGTTTTCTTCTGAATTCTTAATATCGATCTGAGTTTTTGAGAGCAAAGTAAGAATAGCAACCAAAGGTTTATCGAGGAAATATTCGTCTTCCCAGGTTTTTTTGTCGATCTTTTCTTTTGTTTTTTGCACCGGATCGGGCGTTTCGAGTTCCTTCAGAATCGATTCCTTTAATTCCACATCGTTTTGGTCGAGAACTGTAACCAGATTATTTCGGTATTCTGCAATTTTACTTTTTAATTCGCTGCCCTTTCCCTGTGTAATCATCATTTCTGAAGGGGCATTTAAGTCGTCTTGTTTTTCAACAATTAAGGTATCGCCACTTTCAGTAACAAAGTAGAAATCGTCCAATCCAACCGGATTTTCTTCGCTTGCCAACGTACTTCCTGAATAATTAATGAGTTCTTCTTTTAAGGTCGATATATAAGAAATAAGTTCTTTTGTCGTTTGCTGAACCATATCTGCTTTGTCTTTCCATTCCTGCACTTTGGTAGGATTTTCGGCGTAAGCCTGCTCGAAAGACGAATAAATCTGTTCGTTTTTTATATCAACCGACTGTAATGTATGGATCAGACTGGAGTCAACAACTCTGAACGCCTCCAGAACCTGCGCCGCCACATTTAGTGCTAACATTGCTGTTAACACTATATACATCATATTTATCATTTTTTGCCGCGGGGTTTCCGGACAATTTTTTGCACCCATACGATTCTAATAGAAGGTTTTATTTCTTATAACTCATTGCACCCAGCATATTACCATAAATGGTATTTAACGATTCAAGATGCTTATTTAGTTGTTCTGCGTTTTCTTTGTATTTCTTTAATTCATTAACCGAAGAAGCCAAAATAGAATTCATTTCGCCTAAATCCTGACTAAACTTCTGCGATGCTTTAAATTGATCTTCGGTTCCTTTTAACTGTGTTTCGAAATTTGAATTTAATGCAGATAAATTCCCGTTTAATTTTTCGAGATTACCCGAGTACTGCTGCGAACTGTTTTTAATGTTATCGAGTTCTACTGCAACAGATTCTCCTGCACTATTATAAGTCTCTGCCAATCGTTTTCCGGTTTCGGCCAAAATGTTGGAAAAATCATTACCGCTTTTATTTATTTTTTCGATTGCGCCAATTCCCGATACCGAAAGTTGCTCGGCAGCTGTAGTATACGATTCAACCATTGAACCAAATGAACTGCTGATCGACTCGTTTGCTTTGTTATTTATCTCTGCAAAAGCATTCATCGATTCAGAAGCTGAACCCAGGTTTTTTACGTACATATCGGTTGCCAAAGTAGCTGTCGAAATGTCGCTGATTCCTTTTGCTGTATTACTTAATTCGTTTAATCCTTTACCAACTTTGTCTAAAAGTTCGGGTGTCAATTCACCACTGGAGAATAAATCGCCAACTCCCTTTTTTCCTCTTTGATCTAATTCGTCGAGTTCGAGCATTTCATATTCTTCTTTCAACTCCGGATAAACTTTACTCCATTCGGGAAGTTCTACCGGCGGTTCGAAAGCAGAAAGGAAGAAAATAAAGGCTTCTGTAATCAGACCAATGGTAAGCAACAAACTGGAATACTGCCAATGTTCTAATTTGAAAAGTGCACCAACCATTACAATTGAGGCACCCCAGCCATAAACATAGCCCATGAATGTTTTCCAGCGTTTTGTTTTAAATAATTCTCCGAGATTCATATCTTTTCAGAAATTAGATTAACGTTTTCTACTAAAATTCGTCTCCAAAAGTAGAGCGAACACAACGGAATCCGATAAACGATTTTGTAGTGTCCTGGTACTCGAAACTTCTGGCCGAAACTTGTACATAACTCGAAATGTCTTTCCACGAACCACCACGAACTACTTTACGTTTCATCACCGGTGGGTCGTCGGGAAGTGCATTGTATTCAAAGTTTGGATTCAGATCTCCATAATAATTATATCCGGCTTCGTCGTAAGCTGCACTTGTCCATTCTGCTACGTTACCGGCCATATCATAAATTCCGTATTCATTCGGATCGTAACTTCCCACTTTCATTGTTGCAATACCTCCATCTTCCACGTAGTTTCCGCGCAAAGGTTTAAAGTTTGCCATAAAAACTCCTTCGTCGTCGCGGGTATAATAACCACCCCACGGATACATCGAAAATTCTTTCCCGCCGCGGGCTGCATATTCCCATTCTGTTTCGGTTGGCAATCGGTAAGCCTGTAATTCAGGTTCGCCTTTTGCCGATAAAAAATCGGATTGAATTTTTGTTCTCCAGTTACAAAATGCTTTCGCCTGAGTCCAGGTAACACCAACAACCGGGTAATCGTCGAATCCGGGATGCCAGAAATAACGGGTTGCCAGTGGTTCGTTGTACGAATAGGTAAAATCACGAATCCATGTTAATGTATCGGGATAAACAGGAGTTTGCCCCCGGAAAATAAATGATGAACGGTTTGCAATCGGGATCAATTGTCCGGTCTCGTCGTATACATTTCCTTCGTATTGTTGTGTTTCGTAATTGTAACTATTGCTTCTTTTTGCGGCCTGATTCAGGTCGATCCACCAATATTCGTATACCAATTTACGTGAATCGATTTCCTTTTTCCCAAAAAATCTTTCGTTCTCGGGCATATACAAATCCTGCATAGCCATTTGATAATCAATGTCTTCCCAGTCGATTTTTTCTCTCCAGTTAATAGTTGGAGGATCGATCGGATTTCCATCTCTGTCTTCGGTGTTTAAAAATTCGGGATATTGATCGCCTAACATTCTGCGGGCGGTTGAATCTTTTACCCACTGTACAAACTGACGGTATTCGTTGTTTGTAATTTCGGTATCGTCCATCCAAAATGCTTCCTGCGAAACTGTTTTTGTTGGAATTACCGACATACTTGCATCCTGATCGTTGGGGCCGATATTAAAACTTCCCCTGCGAACAAATACCATTCCGTACGGTTGCGTTTCTCTCCATTTTTGTCTGCCCTGCACTCCAACGAGTTCTCCATTACCTGAGTTACTACAACCTGTAAAACCAAGTGCGCTCCAGAGTACAACTGCAATTAAAAGAAGTCTTTTCATACGTTTCAAATTTTACGTAATATTATGATAACACGCGAAACTGACAATAAAAAAAAAGTAAACTTGTTAACATCCAAAGGTTACTAAAACTTATATCAGGTTCGCAAATGTTTATAAATTCAATTTAAACTTTAATTTTCAACTAATACTTTATATAATACCTACAAAAATAATTTAAAATGCTTTGCATGTATAACTAAATTCATTTTCTTTTATAAAAATCTAATACTCTTATACTTCTGATTACGATTCTTCTCTAAATCGAGCGAATAACTCACAAATATTTCGTGTGATCCAAATCCATAACTTCTTATAGCTGAAGTTACTAAGTCGAAGGAGTATCCAAAACGTAAACCATTCTCCATTTCCATCCCCATCAAGAGGGCAATTGCATCTTGAAAACGATAGGAAATTCCTCCCCAAAATCGTTCATCAAAAACAAGATTTGCGTTCAAATCCAACTGCCACGTGGCCATATCAGATTTCAACATAAACGACGGTCGCACCTCAAATAACGGATCGGAAAGCTTAATATTGTACCCACCCGACAAATAATAGTGCCTCACTAAAAAGGTACTTGCTAGCTCGTCAAACTTAATCGAAGCCTGATTCAAGTGTGTCACCGAAGCTCCTAAATAATACCGGGTTGAAGTCAAATAAAGTCCAAAGCCTGCATCAAATGCCATTTGGCTAACTTCGTTCTGAGGGATTAAATAATCTCCCGTACCTCCTTCTGTTTTATTAAATACGTCCTCCGGCGAGACCCAGGTCTCCGGTTTAAATCCTTTGTTTAGTACTCCCAAAGATACACCAATTCCTAAATTCCCAATATCCAGGGCCATTTTATAGGCATAATTAACATTTACCTGACTGTTTTTTTCATAACCAATCTGGTCGCTAACTACGTTAATACCAATTCCTCCAGGCGCTCCAAATGCCTGAATTGCAGCATCGGCACTAAATATTAAAGTTTTAGGCGCTCCTAAAAATCCTTCCCACTGGTAACGATTTAATATGATCCCGTTAATTGCACCATCTGCTCCTGCGTAACCCGGATTAACGCCCAACTTGTAAAACATGTTGTTTGTATATTGTGGATCTTGCTGAGCAAAGGCTGATAATTTGAACAGTATTACAAAAAAGAAAAAAGATAATATTTTTTTCATCTCGTTTAAATCGTTTACCTCAAAGGCTTTTGATTCCCGGGTTTGAATGTTCTCACAGAAATCGTCCTTCATAGTAATTCCGGCATGTTTAAAGGCCTTGCTATTGCTTGTTTTATACCCTCTCTTAGCTGCGAATTATCCGCATTTTCAATCTTTGCTAAAGAAATAAAAAAATGTTGTTTGTTACAAACTTCTAATGCCATAGTAAGCAAAGAACGCAGGCTTTTATCGATTATTTTAATATTTCATCTAATTTTTGAATATAATTCAACCATAATTCAGGAATTTCGTTATTTGAAGCCTGGTTATATTCATTCACCGAACAAGCCAGATAAATTGGTTTTGTTTCCATCGTTTGAATTTTTATCCACCATTGATTGTTCTCGCTATTCAAATAAAACTCCAGTGGTTTATCGAGGTCTTTTACTTCAACCTGAAACATTTTATAGGTCTCGATTTCATCTGAATCGTATTTTTTCCGGAACAAAAAACCATCTAAAAAATACCACAAAATTTGAGCTCCTAATTTCGAAGTAAGTTGATTTACATCCTTTTTAACATCGTATTCGAACAAACCAAAAACTTTAACCCGATTGCTTAATCCGGCATATTTTGCCAACTGACAAGCTTCTTCGCTACGAAGTCCGTTAGGAGTTAAACTTCCACTTCCCGGTGCTTCTGCATGTTTTACTGCGCCAATATCGAACGAAACAACATCAGAATTTCGAAATACAGGTTCTGCCAGTTTAATGTCTTCGCGAAGCTGACCCAGGCGAACATTGGTATTTACTCCTTTTGTTTTTGCAAAAAGTTCGGGAGCAATATAATGACTTTGATACCCAACAAGTCCGAACTGAAATAGATTGTTTTGCGCACTAAAAATTCGCGACAAATAATTGGTGGAGCTAAACGTTTCTTTCCCTTTTTTAATATCTAAAAAAGCATCGACGGTTGCAAAAGAAAACAAATCGTTGTTTCTAAATGCATCGCACAAGCCAAAGCTCAAATCCTGGCTACCACCAATTACAATGGTTGCAATTTCCAATTCATTAAAAAACTCGATAATGTCGTGCAAAGCCTGATAGGTTCCTTTAATACTTTTGGCTGCTTTCAGATTGCCAAAATCTGCCACGTTCAATCGTTTATTGAATTTTGACAAGTAGTATAATTCTTCCCTGATTTTATCGGGTGCTTCAGAAATATTTCCTTCCGCTATTCGACTGTCGAAAGGAACACCGATTATTACAGCATCGAGCTTTTGAAAATTGTTGGGAGTTAATGAAACTGTCTTTTTTTCAATTTCAGCACCTACCAGATATTTCCAGTTCCAGGTGCTTTTTTCGGAATACTGACTAAAATCAACCGCATCGAAATAATGGCGAACGTCCATTGGTTTAAATTTTTGATGGTAAAAATAAAGGCAAATGATCAAATCACCTGCCTTTATTCTTATTTTTTTCTTCCGCGTCGCGCTTTTGGCTCTGGCGCTTCATTTATAAGCTTCATACAATCTTCTAAAGAAAGTTCATCCGCTTTTGTTTTCTTCGGAATTTTATAATTTTTCTTTTTGTATTTTATATACGGTCCCCAACGACCTTCCAAAACCTGCAACTCGGGTTCTTCATCAAAAAGTTTAATTACTGCTTTGCGGTCTTTCTCGCGTTTGGCTTCAATTAATTCGATGGCAACATCCAATTCAACGGTATACGGATCGTATTCTTTTCCGAGCGAAACAAATTTACTGTCGTGCCTGATATACGGACCAAAACGACCGATTGCAACGGTAACTTTTTTATCTTCAAATTCACCAAGATCGCGGGGTAGTTTAAACAATTCGAGTGCTTCGTCCAAAGAAATTGTTTCGATACTCATACCACTTCGCAAGCTGGCAAATTTTGGTTTTTCAGCATCTTCGTCTTCGGTATTTACGATTCCGAGTTGTGCCAAAGGACCAAACCGTCCAATTTTTACCGACACTTCTTTCCCCGAAACGGGATCGTTACCTAAAATTCTTTCGCCTTTTGAACGTTCCGAATTTTCGAGTGCATCTTCAACTTTAAGGTGGAATGGCTGATAAAACTTGTCAATCACTTCGTTCCACACCCTTTTACCATCGGCAATATCATCGAATTCTGCTTCTACATTGGCCGTAAAATTATAGTCCATTATCTGATCGAAATTAGCAATCAGAAAATCGTTTACCACCGTTCCGATATCGGTTGGTGAAAGTTTGTTTTTCTCCGCTCCGGTAATTTCAGTATTTATTTCTTTGTTAATCTCGCCTTCGTTTAACAACAAAACAACATATTTTCTTTCATCGCCCAAACGCTCTTCTTTTACAACGTAATTCCGGTTTTGAATGGTTGTAATGGTTGGTGCATAAGTTGAAGGACGACCAATTCCAAGCTCTTCCAATCGTTTCACCAGCGATGCTTCTGTATAACGTGGCGGACGTTGCGTAAAACGTTCGGTTGCAACTGCCGAAGAAAGCTTTAAACTATCACTCACTTTTAACGGAGGAATAATTGTTTGCCCGTTTAAACCACTTCCACTGATATTTTCATCGTCGCTCGATTCAATATAAACACGAAGAAATCCGTCGAAAATCAAAACCTCACCAGTAGCAACAAATTTTTCGGGTGCATTCGAAATGGAAATTGTAACGGTTGTTTTTTCCAGTTTAGCATCCTGCATTTGCGATGCAATGGTGCGTTTCCAGATCAGTTCGTATAAACGCTGCTCCTGCGCAGATCCGTCAACCATTTCCTGATCCATATAAGTTGGACGAATGGCTTCGTGAGCTTCTTGCGCGCCTTTGGCTTTTGTTTTATATTTTCTGATTTTTACATAGTCTTCACCATGTAAATCTTCGATCTTCTTTTTTGCTGTATTAATTGCCAGCCCCGACAAATTCACTGAGTCGGTACGCATGTAGGTAATTTTTCCGTTTTCGTATAAACGCTGGGCAACTGCCATGGTTTGCGACACCGAGAAACCAAGTTTTCTGCTTGCTTCCTGCTGAAGTGTTGAGGTTGTAAATGGTTGTGCCGGCGATCTTTTCCCCGGTCGTTTTACCACATCGCCTACTTTGAAATCTGCGGTTTTGCATTTTTCGAGCAGGGCATTTGCCTCTTTTTCGGTTTTAAACCTTTTCGAAAGTTCTGCTTTTAGTTCGGTAAAGCCTCCATTATTATCGGGAACAAGAAAATAAGCGTTCACCCGAAACATCGATTCGCTTTTAAAATCACGAATTTCGCGTTCGCGTTCAACAATTAAACGCACGGCCACCGATTGCACACGACCTGCAGAAAGCGATGGTTTTACTTTTTTCCACAAAACCGGCGAAACTTTAAAACCAACAATTCGGTCGAGTACCCGGCGTGCTTGTTGTGCATTTACCAAATTCTCGTCGATTGAACGCGGATTTTGTACTGCTGCTGTAATTGCTTCTTTTGTTATTTCGTGAAAAACAATACGTTTTGTTTTTTCAGGTTTCAGTTTTAACACTTCTTTTAAATGCCAAGCAATGGCTTCTCCTTCGCGGTCTTCATCGGAAGCGAGCCACACCATTTCGGCGTTCTTTGCTAATTTCTTTAGTTCGGTAACAATTTTTTTCTTATCCGGAGATACAATGTATTTGGGGTTGAACTTATTTTCGATATCAATACCAAAATCTTTCTTCTCCAAATCTCTAATATGCCCCATACTCGACGTTACCACAAATCCATCTCCAAGAAATTTTTCTATGGTTTTTGCCTTCGCAGGTGACTCAACAATAACAAGATTTTCGTGCATATGCTTTTCCAAAATTTTTGCAAATTAAAGAAAATCAATTGCTAAGTTCAAAATTTATGACACTATTTTTCAAATCTATAACATTGAAAATGATTTATTTATTTTTATTTTTCAAAAATATTCGCAAGTTTAAATGCGTTTAGTTAATTGCTGCGTAGGCAGAATCATATATATTTGTCGCAAAAATAAATCGCTTAATTTCATGGGAGAAATAAAAACAAATTTCAAAAAATATATTCTTTGGTTTTGGTCGGCTGTGGCACTTTCTTTGGTGGGCGCCTTCCTGTTCTTCTTTTTATTGGCTAAAGGAATGTTAGGTTTTATGCCGAGTTTCGAAGAACTAGAAAACCCCAGAAACGTATTGGCATCCGAAATTTATTCTGAAGACGGAAAAGTGCTCGACAAATATTTTATCCGCGAAAACCGTACGTATGTCGATTATAAAAATCTCCCACCGCATTTAATCGATGCGTTAATTGCAACCGAAGATGTTCGCTTTTACGACCACTCGGGAATCGATCTCCGGGGTTTGGGTCGGGTAGCCAAAGGAATACTTACCAATAATTCGAGTTCAGGAGGTGGAAGTACCTTGAGTCAGCAGTTGGCAAAAATGTTATTTCCGCGCGACCGTTTTTCAAGTAAAGTTGAATTGGTACTCCGGAAATTTAAGGAGTGGGTGATTGCCGTAAAACTCGAACGAAGCTACACGAAAGAAGAAATTATTCTGATGTATTTAAATAAATACGATTATTTAAACAATGCCGTTGGAATAAAATCGGCGGCCGATGTTTATTTTAGCATTCCGCCCGATTCGCTTCAGTTGCATCAATCGGCCATGTTGGTGGGTATGGCAAAAAACTCCTCGTTGTACAATCCAATTCGCCGCCCCGAACTGGTTTTAAAACGCCGCAATGTTGTGTTGAACCAGATGGAAAAATACGGTTACATCAGTCAGGCTGAAAGAGATTCAGCAAAACAAAAACCACTTGATCTTGATTACAAACAGGTTGACTACAAATTGGGCTCTGCTCCTTATTTCAGAGAATATTTACGGCTGACTTTGACTTCAAAAAAGCCGGAACGGAAAAATTATCCATCGTGGCAGGGGCAAAAATTTATCGAAGATCTGGCTGAATGGGAAAACAATCCGCTTTTTGGCTGGTGCAATAAAAACATTAAACCAAACGGCGAAAACTATAATATATATACCGATGGTTTAAAAATTGTAACCACCATCGATTCGCGCATGCAAAAATATGCAGTCGAAGCGGTGGAACAACACCTGCGATACGACTTGCAACCCTTATTCGATAATAACATGGATGGGTTAAAAAATCCACCTTTTGGCGACAACATGGACGACGAAGAAGTGGATGGACTTATGAATACACTCATCCGCCGGAGCGAACGGTATCGGGTATTAAACCTTGCCGGAAAAAGTTTTGAAGAGATAAAAGAGAATTTTAAACAACCGGTTGACATGACCGTTTTTTCGTGGAGAGGAGAAATTGACACAACCATGACACCACTCGATTCGATAAAGTATTATTTGCGCTATTTCCGCTCGTCGTTTATGGCCATGGACACCGAATCGGGAAAAGTTAAAGCTTACGTTGGCGGCCCCAATTACAAGTACTTTATGTACGATATGGTAAAAGATGGAAAACGCCAGGTTGGATCTACAGTAAAACCATTTTTATACACACTGGCCATGCAAAACGGACTCACGCCATGTACAAAAGTTCCGTATGTAAGTCAGCAATTTATCGAACACGACGGATCGATTTACGAGCCAAAAGATTCGGATGTTGATCCGGAAATGGATGGTAAAATGGTAACTTTAAAATGGGGACTGGCAAACTCAAAAAACCGGATTTCGGCCTGGGTATTAAAACAATTTACACCAACCGCCGTGGTCGAAGTTATGAAACGCCTTGGTGTTTACAGTCCGATCGACGCGGTAAATTCGATGTTCCTCGGCGTGTCGGATGTTACCCTGTACGAAATGGTGGGTGCATTTAATACTTATGCTAATTTGGGCGTTTATACCAAACCCTATTTTGTAACCCGGATCGAAGACCGCCACGGAAATGTAATTTCCACTTTTCAGCCGGCAAGACACGAAGCAATCGACGAACAAACGGCTTATTTAATGCTGAATTTATTGGAGGGAGTAATTAATGAAGGTACTGGTATTCGTTTACGAAACCGCCCCAATTACGGACAGTTTACCATGCCAATTGCCGGAAAAACAGGGACAACACAAAACCATTCTGATGGTTGGTTTATTGGAGTAACACCAAAACTTACCGCGGGTGTCTGGACCGGTGCCGATTTACGAAGCGTTCATTTTAAATATTTAACCTACGGACAGGGTGCAAACCTGGCACTGCCAATCTGGGGTTACTTTTATAAAAAAGTATTGGCCGACCCAACTTTAGGAATTACTGAGGAAGGAATGGAATTTAAAAAACCTCTCAATTTTAATATCAATCTCGATTGCGACGAAATTGAGCAGGAAAAAGCACCAAGCGATTTCGACGATTTCTTTTAGATGAAAACGTTTTTCGCAATTTTGGACGCGGCCTTAAAAGGTTTGGCTTAGTATTCAAAATGGCGGTTCTTTGAGAAGGTCCTTGTAAGCAGTGCTGTTTGACGAGGAGGAACAACGAGGAGTTTGCACTGCGTGAAAGAGACGGCATGTAGAATTCTTGTCAAAGCTTTTTCAGCCTTGACTCTTTTGTTTACTTTTCTTGTCAAGAAGAAAAGTAAAATCCGTCAGATAAGACAAAAAGGCAACAATTATAATCGTGTTATTACATAGGACTTAAAAGTTGAACCCTATTCCGGTTTCCTTTTTTAGCTTGCTTTTTTGCCACGGGTTACACCCGCGGTTATTCAAATTTAATCCCTTCAGAATTTATTCGACAATCAGCTAAGCGAATCACACTACTTCGTATTTTTACATACACCCTTATATCACTCATTATATGCCACTTAAAACTTTATTGATTTTTAACTTGCCAGTTTTATATACAATGTGTATTTTTGTGTATGTTTAAAAATATTTCAAATAAAGAAATAGCTGCCATTGAAGTCATCCGAAGTTTTTTAATGAAAAACAATCGGATGCCAAGTGTGAGAGAATTGATGCGCGACCTCGGTTATAAATCGCCACGGTCGGCATCGGTTATTTTAGAAGGATTATTGGAGAAAGGGGTTTTAAAAAAGAGAAGCGACGGCAGTATTCAGCTGGTTCAGTACGAATTTGAATCAGCTGAAATCAACAGCGAGCAAACAGTTAAAATTCCGCTTTTGGGAACTATCGCCTGCGGAGCGCCAATTCTTGCCGAAGAAAACATTGAAGCACTTTTTGCCGTCTCGGTAAAACTGGCCAAACAACCCGGAAGTTATTTTCTTTTGCGGGCTCTGGGCGATTCGATGAATCTGGCCGGAATTAACGACGGCGACCTTCTGCTCATCCGGCAACAAAACAAAGCTGCCGACGGAGAAATTGTAGTTGCTTTAATCGACGACGAAGCCACCGTAAAAAAACTAAAGATCAACGAATACAATGTTGTTCTGGTGCCCGTATCAGACAATAAATCCCACATGCCCATCATTCTTTCGAGAGATTTTATGATACAGGGAGTTGTTGTAGCAAGCATTCCCGGAGTATAAATACAGGAGTTTTTTATCATGGAAAGAGCCATTGTCCATATCGATCTGGACACGTTTTTTGTCTCTTGCGAGCGCCTGCTGAATTCCGGTCTCAACGGAAAACCGGTATTGGTGGGAGGCACCAGCGGCAGAGGAGTTGTTGCCGCCTGCAGTTACGAAGCACGACAATACGGAATACATTCGGCCATGCCCATGCGAATGGCGCAGCAACTTTGCCCCGAAGCCATTGTAATACGAGGGAACAGCTCGATTTACAGTAAGTTTTCCGACAGCATCACCGATATTATAAAAGAAGAATCGCCGCTTTACGAAAAATCATCGATCGACGAATTTTACATTGATGTGAGTGGAATGGATAAATTTTTTGGCTGCTACCAGTGGGCACAGCAGCTGCGCGAAAGAATTATCCGCGAAACCGGACTCCCGATTTCTTTTGGACTTTCGACCAACAAAACGGTGTCGAAAGTGGCCACCAACGAAATAAAACCTAACAACCACACCCGAATCGACAAAGGACAAGAGAAACCGTTTTTAGCGCCTCTGCTTGTAAAAAAAATTCCGATGGTGGGCGACCAAACTTACAAGATGCTCCTGAACATGGGCGTAAAATATGTAAAAACCATTCAGGAAATGCCCATCGAACTGATGGAAAAAGTAATGGGGAAAAACGGAATTGCACTCTGGAAAAAAGCACAGGGAATCGACAATTCTTTGGTGCAGCCCTACCACGAGCGCAAATCAATCTCCTCATCCTTAACTTTCGAGCGCGATACAATTAATGTGCAGTCGCTAAAAAGTATTTTGATGGCGATGACCGAAAAACTGGCGTTCTATCTCCGCAACGGACATAAACTTACATCGTGTGTTACAGTTACCATTCGTTATTCCGATTTCGATACGCGCACCCGGCAAAAACGTCTTTCGTACACTTCGCTCGACCACACGCTTATACAGACCGTGATGGAACTTTTCGATCAGCTTTATAACCGGCGTGTATTGGTGCGTTTGGTGGGTGTGCGTTTTAGTCACTTGCTTTCGGGAAGCTACCAGATGCGCCTGTTCGAAGACAACGAAGAGTTGATAAAACTTTACCAGAGAATGGACAAAGTACGAAACCGCTTTGGACAAAATGCCGTGCAAAGAGCTTCTACTTTGGGCACCCGGGGAATTGGACAAATGAGCAACCCGTTTAACGGACAACCACCGGTGATTCCGGCACACCGACGAATGTAATGCTACTAAACTGCCACACATATTACAGCTATAAATTTGGCACAATTTCCATCGAACAACTCATTCAGGAAGCCATCGACAACAACTACAGTTCGTTGGTACTCACCGATATTAATAACACTTCGGCAAGTATCGATTTTATCCGGCAGGCCTC
This sequence comes from Draconibacterium sp., assembly GCA_050294855.1. Taxonomy (GTDB): domain Bacteria; phylum Bacteroidota; class Bacteroidia; order Bacteroidales; family Prolixibacteraceae; genus Draconibacterium. Next base: position 20,213 of record JBNKOT010000575.1, read on the forward strand.
CGAAAAACTGATCATCCCCGTTTTGGGCATCGATTTCAGAAACGGCGCACAACAACAATATATTGGCATTGCCAAAAACAACAATGGTTTTCGCGAACTCAACGAGCACTTAACTTTTCATTTGCATTCGGGTGCAAAATTCGAAACTAAAGCGCCGCAGCTCAACGACGTTTATTTTATTTATCCGCTTGGAAAAATAAATCCAAAAGAATTAAAGGGAAATGAATTTCTGGGGATTCGTCCGTCGCAGATCAATAAATTATATGGCGATTTACGAAATCATCAAAATAAACTGGTCGTTCTAATGCCGGTGACTTTTCGGAACAAACGCGATTTTAATGTTCATCGGCTTTTGCGGACAATGGACAACAATACGTTACTCAGCCGATTACCAAAAAGCGAAGAAGCCAGCCCCGACGAAATTATGCTTCCCTACAAAAAATTGCTTGAGCTTTTTAAAGACTATCCGAAAATCATTAAAAACACTCAAAAACTAATTCAGAACTGTTCGATCCATTTTGCTTTTAAAGAGCCCAAAAATAAAAAGTGTTTCACCGACTCACCCGAAAAAGATTTTGAACTTTTAAAACAACAATGCCAGGTGGGATTAAAATACCGCTTTGGAAAACCTTCGCAAATTGTTTTGGACCGTATGGAAAAAGAACTGAAAATCATCCGGCAGATGGATTTTTGTTCCTATTTTTTAATCAACTGGGATTTGGTGGAATACACCCGAAGTCAGGGTTGTTATTACGTTGGGCGCGGCAGCGGAGCAAACAGTATGGTGGCGTATTTGTTGCGAATTACCGATGTCGACCCGATTGAACTCGACCTTTATTTCGAACGTTTTATCAATCCGTCGCGAAAAAGTCCGCCCGATTTCGACCTCGATTTTTCGTCGCGCGATCGCAACCACATCACCCGCTATCTTTTCGACCGGCACGGCTGGGAAAATACTGCGCTGGTAGGAACTTACATTACCTTTCAATACAAATCAATGATTCGCGAACTCGGAAAAGTTTTTGGTCTGCCGGCACAAGAAATCGACAAACTTCAGGCACAAAAAAACATGGGCCAGTTCGACGAAATTGGGCAACTGGTTCTTAAATACAGCCAACTCATCCACGGTTTTCCCAGTCATTTAAGTGTACACTCCAGCGGCATTCTTATATCCGACATTCCAATCAGCAATTACACCGCCACCATTATGCCGCCCAAAGGTTTTCCAACCGTTCATTTCAGCATGCTCGAAGCCGAAGACATTGGTTTTGCAAAATTCGATATACTGGGGCAGCGCGGATTAAGCAAAATCGAAGATGCCATCCATCTTGTTCAGGAAAACCGGGGCGCTGAGATCGACATTCACAATTTAAAGGATTATAAAAACGACGACAAAATAAAACAGCTGCTGAAAAAAGGAAATACAGTGGGTTGTTTTTATGTCGAGTCGCCAGCCATGCGGATGTTACTCACAAAACTCGAAGCCGACGATTACCTGCGTTTGGTGGCTGCCAGTTCGATCATCCGCCCGGGTGTGGCAAAAAGCGGAATGATGCGCGAGTACATTTTGCGTTACCGCGATAAGGAAAGATGCAAAGCAGCAGAACAGGAAACACCAGCACTTTACAAATTGCTTGAAGAAACTTTTGGTGTAATGGTTTACCAGGAAGATGTAATCAAAGTGGCACATTTGTTTGCCGGACTTACCCTTGCCGAATCGGATGTGCTCCGGCGCGGAATGTCGTGGAAATTTAAACAGCGCAACGAATTCGACAAAGTACACGATAAATTTTTCTCGAATTGCGAAGAAAAAGGTTATCCCCGAAATATTGTTGAACGTGTTTGGACACAAATCGAAAGTTTTGCCAATTACGCATTTTCAAAAGGTCACTCGGCTTCGTACGCGGTCGAAAGTTACCAGGCACTTTTTATCAAAGCCTATTATCCGCTCGAATACCTTGTGGCCACCATTAACAACAGCGGTGGATTTTACCGCACCGATCTTTACGTTCACGAAGCACGGATGCAAGGCGGAAAAATTCATCCTCCCTGCATCAACAAAAGCGAAATGCTGACGGTAATCAACGGAAACATTATTCATTTGGGTTTTGGTTTTTTAAAGAGCATTGAAATAACAACCATAAAAACCATTTTAAATGAACGACACCGCGGCGGCTATTTTCGCGGACTTCAGGATTTTCTGAACCGCACCCCGATTTCGCTCGAACAACTGAGTATCTTGATTCGTGTCGGTGCTTTTAATTTCACCCGAAAATCGAAAAAAGAACTGCTTTGGAATGCTCATTTTTTTCTTGCAAAATCGAAAAAAACAGCGCCCGAAAGAACTTTGTTCGAACGAAAAGTAAAGGAATTTACCATTCCCGAGTTGTATTTTCACCCGCTCGAAAATGCCTACGACGAAATCGAATTGTTGGGTTTCCCGGTTACCTGCTCGCCGTTTGACTTACTCGAAGAAATACGTTTACCGCAAACTCTTTCTGCCGATTTACCTCATTTTATCGATAAAAATATCGAAATTGTGGGCAGTCTTGTACATGTAAAACGCACCAAAACCAGCAATGCAAAAACAATGAGTTTTGGCGTTTTTATCGATTTTGAAGGACACTGGATCGACACGGTTCAATTTCCCGAAATTGCCAGACGTTTTCCGTTTAAAGGTGGCGGTTGCTACCTGATTCGGGGAAAAGTGGTGAGCGAATTCGGATTTGTCAGTATCGAAACCAGCGAACTCTATCGCCTCCCAAACGTTAATACAGAAGAGCCTTCAACTCGGTTAAAAATTCCGAAAGCAGTTTAAAAATTAATGCGATGTGTTACGATATTAAAACAAAATTAGAGACCGAACTCCGGCGAGCCAAACATTACAACAACGAGGAAGCAATCCAAAAAATTGAAGAACAACTGCGCCCATATTTAGTCGATTCGTATTTTCATGTTTCGGGCTTCGAACATCCAAAATTGCTGATTTACACCAAAGAAAATTTCGAACAACCAAAACCCGCCGTTTGGGGACTAATTCCCTTTTGGGTGAAAACTCAGGAGCAGCAACTTCAATTGTGGAATCAAACGATTAATGCACGCGGCGAAACTATTTTTGAAAAACCGTCGTTCCGGTCTTCTGCCAATAACAAACGCTGTGTAATTTATATCGATGGATTTTTTGAACATCATCATTTTAAAGGAAGAACTTTTCCGTTTTTTATTGAAAAAGCCGACAAAGAGCCACTGATTATTGGTGGACTTTGGGATGAATGGACAAACCGCGAATCGGGCGAAATCATCAGTTCGTTTTCAATTGTTACCACACAAGCAAACTCGTTGATGAGCAAAATTCATAACAATCCCAAACTTAAGGAACCGCGAATGCCACTGTTACTGAAAGAAGAAAATGTGGAAGAATGGCTGACCGGAAATCCCGCTGCGATTAAAAAACTGATTGTTCCGGATACCGAAACAAAACTAAATGCACACACTGTTCGAAAATTAAGAGGAATAGAATCCGTCGGAAATTCGCCCGAAGCAAGCGAAGAATTTAAGTACCCGGGATTTGAATTCAGAGCGTAAAACAAAGCTTAGAAATGCATGCATCAAACAGAGAAAACTAAACCCAATTTACCTCATGAAAAACACAATCGAATAAGGTTAGATTGTATTCTGGGAATCTATTATCAAGTTCAAAGTGCCACTTCATAATGTCATGCTGTCCGTCGGCTGACGAATCAGCATCGCTACATGTAGCTAAAAGATTCCGAAACGAGTTGGTAATGACGTATTTGAAGCTTGACCTGAAACTTGCTACAAGGATTTTCACTGAAATAAGGTAAAAATAAGCGTCAAAAATAAGTGTCGTCAAAATTTCCTAACTTCATCTCATCAACTTAACCAAAAATGAAAATGAACTTTAAAAGCTTCTTCCTCCCCATTTTATCCTTCTTTTTATTTGGCTGTGGCAGCAACTTTTATTCGGTCGATGATTTTGCAGCAGTGCCCAAAATCGATGCCCACTACCACATTTACAATGCTGAAAGTAATTCGATAGAACAGGCACAAACCGACAACTTCAGATTATTGACGATAAATACCAACTCGGGCAGTTGTGAGCGTGTGGTTGAGACTCATTATAATACCACGAAATTAAAAGCCGCCAATCAGGGAATTATTGAATTTACCACCACTTTTTGTTTGGATAACTGGGACGAGCCCGGCTGGGCAGAAAACACCATCTCGTGGATCGACCGGTGTGTTTCCGACGGCGCCATTGCAGTAAAAGTATGGAAAAATATCGGGATGGAGTTCAGGGATAAATACGGGAAACTGGTGATGATCGACGACCCAAAATTTGATCCGGTTTTTGCCCATCTCGTTGAAATAGGAATTCCGTTGGTCGGGCATTTGGGCGAACCCAAAAACTGCTGGTTGCCGCTTGCCGAAATGACAACAAAAAACGACAGCAGTTATTTTGCTGATAATCCACAATATCACATGTATTTGCATCCCGAATTCCCGAGTTACGAAGAACAAATGGCGGCCCGCGACCGGATGTTGCAGAAGAATCCGAACTTGGTTTTTATCGGCTGTCACCTTGCAAGTTTGGAGTGGAGTGTAGATGAAATCGCTGGTTTTTTAGATCGTTTCCCAAATACTGCAGTTGACATGGCCGCACGAATGGGACAGCTTTATTTTCAAACGGTGGAAGATCGCGAAAAAGTGCGCAACTTTTTTATCAATTATCAGGATCGGATTTTATATGGAACTGATATTATTGATCGCCCCGGCAATAAAGACTCTTTCCATAAACGCATGCACGAAACGTGGATAAAAGATTGGGAATATTTGGTGAGCGACAACACCATGCAAAGCGATTTAATCGAAGGTAAATTTCAGGGATTAAAACTTCCGAAAGAAGTGGTAGATAAAATTTATTCAAAAAATGTGAAAACCTGGTATCAAAAAACAGGAACCGATACTAAACCGATTCCTGTTCCTAAATTTCCTTCTTAAAAAGCAATAAGCTAATTCAAGCCACTTCTTTCTAAAAGTGCATCAACTTTTGGTTCCTGTCCGCGGAAACGTTTATAAAGTTCCATTGGATGCTCGGTGCCTCCTTTTTCCAGAATATTTTTGCGGAAGGAAGCTGCCACTTCTTTGCTGAACAATCCTTTTTCTTTAAACAGGCTAAATGCGTCGGCATCTAAAACTTCGGCCCATTTATAGCCGTAATAACCGGCGGCATAGCCACCTGCAAACAAATGCCCGAACTGTGTGCTCATGCAAGTTTCCTGAATACTTGGAAACAAAGATGTTTTTTCAAATGCCTTGTCTTCGAATGTTTTAACATCACCATCAAAAGGTGTTTCCAAAGTATGCCAGGCCATGTCTAAATAACCAAAACTCAACTGACGAACCGATAAATAACCGGCCAGATAATTTTGCGAATCAACAATTTTTTGCACCAATTCTGCCGGAATTTTTTCGCCGGTTTTATAATGAACTGCAAAACGATCGAGGAAATCTTTTTCTACGGCCCAGTTTTCCATAATTTGTGAAGGAAGTTCCACAAAGTCGCGGAACACATTGGTTCCCGATAAACTCGAATAAGTTGAGTTAGCCAACATTCCGTGCAGTGCGTGACCAAATTCGTGTAAAAATGTTTCCACTTCGTTAAAAGTTAAAAGAGCAGGTTTTGTTTCCGTTGGTCGTGTAAAATTCATTACAATTGTAACGTGCGGACGCGAATCAACACCATTTTCTTTCCACTGACTTTTAAAATCGTTCATCCAGGCACCACCTCTTTTACTTGGTCGCGGATGAAAATCGGTATAAAAAACCGAAAGGAATGTACCGTCGGCATCAAAAACTTCGTAAGCCGTAACTTCCTCGTTGTATACCGGAATATCTTTGTTGGGTTTAAATTCGATTCCATACAATTCGGTGGCCAAGCCAAATACGCCGCCCACCACATTGTTCAATTCGAAATAAGGTTTGAGCATTTCATCGTTGAGATCGAATTTTTCGACCTTTAATTTTTCGCTATAATAACTCCAATCCCACGGCATAATTTCGCCATCGAAACCACTTCTTTCGGCAAAAGCCTGAATTTCTGCTTTTTCCTTTTTTGCTACCTTGAACGAAGCCTCGTACAGATCGTCGAGCAGGTGGTAAACACCTGCCGGATTTGCTGCCATTTGACGTTCCAATACATAATCGGCATACTTTTTATAACCAAGCAAATTGGCCAAAGCCAAACGTAACTCGGTAATTCGTTTTACATTTTTCTGATTGTCGAGTTCATCGTCTTTAAACGATTTCGATCCGTAAGCCAGGTACAATTCTTTACGCAAATCGCGGTTATCGGCGTATTGCATAAACGGAATATAACTAGGCATTGTAATGTCGAAAACCCAACCTTCTTTATCTTTCGATTTTGCTTTTCCGGCGGCGGCCTCTACAACTCCTTCGGGCAAACCGGCTAAATCAGCTTTATTGGTAATGTGCAATTCGTAGGCATTGGTTTCTTTTAGTACATTCTCGCCAAAAGTTAAACTCAACTTCGATAATTCGGTACTGATTTCGCGGAACTTCTCTTTTTGTTCTTCATCTAAATTAGCTCCCTGACGAACAAAACCGAGGTAAGTATTTTCCAATAAAGTTTGTTGCTCGACGGTTAAATCGAGCTTGTCGTTTTGTGCATAAACCACTTTTATTTTTTCGAAAAGCTGCGGATTTAGCGAAACGTCGTTTTGAAATTTTGTAAGCATTGGAGAAACCTCCTGAGCAATTTTTTGCATTTCGTCGTTGGTCTCGGAGCTCAGCAAATTAAAAAAGATACCAGCCGTACGATTTAATAACCGTGCAATTTTATCCATTGCTTCAACCGTATTTTCGAATGTTGGCGCTTCCTGATTTTCCAAAATCGCTTTAATATCTGCTTCGCCTTCTTCTATCGACTTTTTAAATGCCGGTAAAAAGTGTTCGTTCTCAATTTTATCAAAAGGTGCCGCGTTGTGTGGTGTTTTAAACTCACCCAACAACGGATTATTTTGCGCATTTACCATTCCTAAATTCATTAAAAAAATTAATATCAAAAATTTAATTCTGTTCATATATTCTAAAATTTAATTATTCTGTTAGATCTGTCAACAGATCATAAATTCATTACAAAAAATGTGGAGTTTTGTTCATTTGTAAAGTACAGTCCGATTATTTTTTCTTCTTCTTTTTCTTTTCGACCGACCAGCCAAATTTTCCGATTTTTCTACCCATTCCAAAATAATGCCCATGACTGTATACCAGCGGATTAGCTTTTGAAAAACTAAAGGCATCGTTTTCGTTTAAATAAGTATCGTCGACCGACACATTCACAACGTCGGAAATAAACATGTGATGTGTGCCCAGTTCAACAATATTTTTTACCACACATTCGATATTAACCGGCGATTCTTCGATAATCGGCGCTTTAACAATTTTTGCAGGTGCCGGTGTTAAATTCATCTCCTCCCATTTATTGTATTTTCGGCCCGAACGACAACCACACCAATCGGTTGCTTTGGCAAGTTTTTCGGTGGTGAGATTAATCACAAACTCACCCGTTCTTTTTATAATCTCGTATGAATGCCGCCCCGGACGAACAGATATGTAACACATTGGCGGATCGGAATTAATCGTACCGGTCCACGCAATAGTTATTATATTATACTCTTCCTGCTTTTCTCCACAACTTACCATCACCGCCGGCAATGGGTAAATAATTGTTCCAGGTTTCCAATTTTTTCGAGCCATAAGTTTTAGATTTTACTAATACCGATGCCAAAGATAAAAAATGCTTTGAATGAGGGGAATAAACATTTTTGTTTTTTATTATACGCAACCTTGTAACCCAAATATTTGTCTTGATTTAACATGATGAGAAATACATTAAAAATCTTTTCGATCCTATTTATTACGTTGCTGTTTTTTGCTTGTTCTGAAAAAGAACCAGAGATCTCAGATTCAAACCAAATAAAATTTGGAACAGTTTGTGGCTGGTGCGCCGGCGAAGAATTTATTCTGGTTTGCAGTACAAAAGTTGAGTATCATCGAAATATTCCTTGTGGAGACGACGCAGGCAATACGACCAAAAGTATCGATTATTGCTCGTGCGAATGGGACGTATTAATCTCATCTCTTGATTTTGAACTTTTCAGCTCCTTAGAATACAACGAATGTAATGTTTGTGCCGATGGCTGCGATGAATTTCTGCAAATCAGTTTCGACAACAACTTACACGAAATAAGATATTCGCCCACAACTGCTATTGAAGGGATGGAGAATTTACAGGAATTATTACAAGATCTGTTGGAAACAATGCGCGATGTAGATTAATCTTCCGGATCTTTCCAATCGCCATTTTCACGAATTAACTGCTCCAGTTCTTCTACTGCATTTTCGTGCGGGATACCACGTTTAATCGGTTTTAATCCTTTGTACAGCGCCACTTTATCCACACCGGTACCAACAAATCCGTAATCAACATCACCCATTTCTCCGGGCCCGTTTACCACGCACCCCATAATTCCGATTTTTAAATGGTCGAGATGTTTAAAGTGAGATTTAATTTTTAAAGTTGTATCGTGCAAATTAAAAAGTGTTCTTCCACAACCCGGGCACGAAATAAATTCTGTTTTCGAAGCCCGCATTCTGCTTGCCTGCAAAATTCCAAAACCTAAATCTTTTAACTCGGTGAATGTCACATTTTCGCTATCGTTCGAGATGCAAATACCATCGCCGTAACCATCGATAAACAAACCTCCCAAATCTGCCGAAGCTTTAATCTGAAGATCATCCAGTTTACCCTCTTCGTATTTTCGGTACAAAATTACCGGAACTTTCCAAATGTGTGTATCCAGCTCCATAAAGAAAGCACGTAATTCTGCCATTGGGTTTTTATTCAAACTCTCAAGAATCAGCACCGTTTTTCGGGTTTGCTTTAATTTCGTAATAATTTCGGGATGCATGTCCATAAAACGATCGAACTCCTGTTTGTTGGTTCTAATAAATTTCATGCGTCCCCAGCGCGTACTTTCAAACAAATATTCTTCCAGCGAAATAACCGGATATTCTTCTCCTTTGATATCTGAAATCACATTGCCGGAAAGGAAATAATCGGGAACCAGTTTTCCCCGAATCGGAATCATTTCGCGCAAACTTCTGTCGCCCAAATCGGCCACGACCACCGGAAGTTCGGTTCCGCCCATATTTAATACCGGACGGGTTTCGCGTCGTTCGTATTCGAATGGATTGATTTGTGCGATTAAAGGAGCCGTTATTGGCTCGTGGTTTTCGTACGACCGGAAATGATTCACCAGTTTTTGTGCAACCGGAATTTCTTTTATCGGATTTTCGGTTAACGAAACACGAACTGTGTCGCCAATTCCATCGCCCAGCAAAGCACCAATTCCAACAGCCGATTTAATTCTGCCGTCTTCTCCCTCGCCTGCTTCTGTAACTCCCAAATGAATTGGAAACTTCATGTCTTCCAATCGCATTTTAAAATTCAACAAACGAACTGTATAAACCATCACACGCGTGTTGCTCGATTTAATTGAAACAACAACATCGTTAAAATCTTCTTTTTTACAAATTCGTAAAAACTCCATCACCGATTCCGAAATCCCGGTTGGAGTATCACCAAAACGACTCATCACTCTGTCGGAAAGCGAACCGTGGTTTGCCCCGATTCGGATCGCAGTTTTGGTTTTTTTCATCAGTTTTAAAAACGGAACAAATTGCTGTTCTATTTTTACCAGTTCCTGTTTGTATTCTTCGTCGGAATATAATTTGTGTTCAAACTTTGCTCTTTTATCGTAAAAGTTACCCGGATTAATACGAATCTTAGAAATGCTTTTTGCAGCTATTTCCGCCAGTTTTGGATTAAAATGAATGTCGCCAATCAGCGGTGTATTGTAGCCCTGAGCAACCAATTCTTTTTTGATGTCCTGAAGATTTTCAGCATCAAAAACTCCTTTTACAGTTACACGAACATAATCTGCACCAGCCAAAATTAATCGAACCAATTGATCAACCGTTGCTTCGGTATCTTTCGTATCGGTATCGGTCATGGTCTGAATCCGAATCGGATTATCTCCTCCAACCGGTACTCCTCCAATATTCACTTCCCAGGTTTTTTGCCTTTCGTAGCGGTTTAAATCCTTGATATAATTGAAATTACGATCTTTCATATAATTAATTGTAAAGGCTGAACGACCTCAATGTAACTTAGTTAATTTGTGCTATATTTTTTAAATTATCACAACTACTTTTTGTACTATTCTGCTAAGCTGAGTTGCAAATTTAAACTAATGCTTTCAAAATAAAAAGAATAGAGTATTTTTGTTTTCGATTATAAACGCATGACAGTAGAAACTAGGAACATAACAAAGTTATTTGGAAAGCAAAAAGCACTCGATAATGTGAGCTTTACGATAAAAAAAGGTGAATTGGTCGGTTTTTTAGGTCCAAACGGTGCAGGCAAATCAACCATGATGAAAATTATTACCGGATATTTGCCTTTTAATTCCGGCGAAATTCTCATCAACAATCAAAAAGTTTTACCCAACAATCTCGAAATCAGGAAGACAATTGGTTACCTGCCCGAGCAAAATCCATTGTATACCGATTTATACATCAAAGAATTTCTTGAAATTACCGCCGGATTTTATCAGTTGAGAAATAAAAAACAACGGGTTTCAGAAATGATTGAACTCACCGGATTGGGCGACGAACAACACAAAAAAATACGTGCTCTTTCGAAAGGATATCGCCAGCGGGTTGGTTTGGCACAAGCATTAATTCACGATCCTTCGATTTTAATTCTGGATGAACCTACAACCGGACTCGACCCAAATCAGCTCGAAGAAATACGCGAATTAATCCGGCAGGTTGGAAAAGAAAAAACAGTGATACTTTCGTCGCACATTATGCAGGAAGTTGAAGCCGTTTGCAACCGCGTTATTATCATCAAAAAGGGACAAATTGTTGCCGACGGCGGAATTGCTGCAGTAAAAAGCAGGAGTTTAAAACGATCGCAAATTGTACGAGTTGAATTTGACACCCCGTTAAAAAGCGAGCAAATTCTAGCAATAAACGGAGTAAAGAATGCACAGCAAAACGGCAATTTTTGGGAAATTGAATCGGGAGTTGAACAAGACATTCGCCCGGCAATTTTTCAGTTTGCAGTGGCGAACAAATTCACCATTCTTACTTTGCAGGAAAAACAAAAAAACCTGGAAAACGTTTTTCAAGAACTCACACAAAATTAGATTGATAAAAACTCACAAATCTTTTTAAATGAATCCGCAGGTTTCTGTTATTCTGCCTTTTTATAATGCTGAAAAAACAATTTCAAATTCAGTTCGGAGTATTCTGTATCAAACTTTTTCCGATTTTGAAATCTTGCTGGTCGATAATAATTCTACCGATTCTGGTTTCTCGATTGTTGAAAAATTAGCGAACAAAGACGAGCGGATCCGACTTTTAAAAGAAGAAAAACAAGGAGTTGCCCACGCCATGAATTGCGGATTAATGAATGCATCGGGAAAATTCGTTGCAAGAATGGATGCCGATGATGTTTCGATGCCGGATCGGCTGGCAAAACAACTTGCATTTTTAGAGGCACATCCTGAAATCGATTTTGTTGGAACGGAAGTAAAATACGTGGCACACAATAAAAACACTGCAGGTTTCAAACGTTTTGTCGACTGGGCAAACTTGTTTCACTCTACCAAGGAAATTGAACTAAACAGATTTGTGGAAATCCCAATCATCAATCCAACTATTCTTTTCAGAAAAAAGCTTTATAAAAAACTCGGTGGCTGTTTCGATGGCGATTTTCCGGAAGATTACGAGATGCAACTGCGTTATTTAAAGGCCGGTGTAAAAATGGCAAAATTAAAAGAGCCGCTTTTAGAATGGCACGATTTTTCGACTCGATTAACACGCACCGACGAACGTTATTCAAGCGAAGCTTTTTTTAAAACCAAAGCCCGCTATTTTAAAAGCTGGTCGGAGAAAAACAATCCTTTTCATCCGAATATCTGGATTTGGGGAGCCGGCAGAAAAACACGGCAACGCTCAAAATTACTCGAAAAAGAAGGTTTACATATTGATGGTTTTTTTGATGTTGTAAAAGCAAAAACCACACAAAAAACCACGCTGCATTATTCTGAAATTCCAAAACCCGGGCAACTATTTATTGTTCCGATGGTTACAAATTACGGCGCCCGCGAACAAATCAAAGAATTTCTTTTAAAAGCAAATTATGTTGAAGGTGTCGAATTTATTTTGATGGGATAGTCGCGCGAGACGAATTTCATTCGCTTTCAATTTGGTGCGAATAAAACTCGCATCACCCGGGAAACAGCTTTAAATAAAATGCCAAACAACAAGCCGAGAAAGAATCTTAGAGGTAAATTATTCAAGTTCTTATATGGGAATGGAGATTATAAATCAACAGATCCCTCGAAAAATGCTCGAGATCAGTTCGACAAAATAATTTTGCTTCTCAAAACTCAAGACTCACTGATTTAAAATAACTCTAAATAACCTTTTTTTATTCAAGATAGAAATATTACATTTGCAGCCGCTACGTGGAAAGATTTGAGATTGATTGCAACCACATGAAAAAAACGCTAAAACAATCGCATTTTTCAATATCAATCGAACATCCCGCAGTTTTATTTTTAATGTTTAACGTACTGAATTCTTTCAGTTTAAATTTAAGGGATTATGAGTTATTTATTTACAAGCGAATCGGTGTCGGAAGGTCATCCTGATAA
>JBNKOT010000576.1:0-13457 GCA_050294855.1 Draconibacterium sp.
CCCGAACACAACCAAACTTCGCCAATTAAAACATCCTTCAAAATTATTTGATTGTAACCGTTCAGTCTGACATTATAAGGTCCACCGGCCGCCGGAGTTTGAACATCAACTTTCCAGGTCCCCATGTTGCTTGCTTTCACTTTAAATTCAGCATCCGTCCAATCTGCTTTAATCACAACTGTTTCGCCCGGTTTTGCCCAGCCCCAAAAAGTAACTTTTTCGTTTTGCTGAAGCACCATATTGTCCGAAAATATTTCGGGAAGTGAAATATTGGCAAGTGTTTCAGTTGCAAAAAGAACAAAAAAACTGATGGAAAAAAGAAGGTTTAAAATATTTTTCATTTTATGGTTATTTAGAATTTACAATTTACATTCCCCAAAGAATAAAACGGACTTCGTTTTGGTTCAGAATTCAAATATAAATAATTGAATAAGTCTTATTACATTTGTTTTACAATAATTTGATCAGAATGATTCCAAAAATAGAAAAACTAAAACATACGAACTCCGGAAATTTTTTCCTTTTAGCCGGCCCATGTGCCATTGAAGGTGAAAAGATGGCGATGGAAATTGCTGAAAAAGTGGTAGCCATTTCAGAGCGACTTCAAATACCTTATATTTTTAAAGGATCGTACCGAAAAGCAAACCGCTCGCGACTTGATTCGTTTACCGGAATTGGCGACGAAAAAGCATTAAAAATTCTGGCAAAAGTTAAAGCGACTTTTAATATTCCGGTTGTTACCGACATCCACACCGCGCAAGAAGCCGCAATGGCAGCCGAATATGTTGATGTTTTACAAATACCTGCATTTCTTTGCCGGCAAACCGATATTCTGGTTGCAGCAGCAAAAACAGGAAAAGTCGTCAACATTAAAAAGGGACAATTTCTATCTGCCGATGCCATGCAATTTGCCGTTACAAAAGTGGTGGAAAGCGGAAATTCAAATATTATTTTAACCGACCGAGGAACTACTTTTGGTTACCAGGATTTGGTAGTCGATTACCGAGGAATTCCGGAAATGAAAAAGATGGATGTTCCTGTGGTTTTAGATATTACTCATTCGCTGCAACAACCCAATCAATCGAGCGGAGTTACAGGAGGGAAACCGGAACTGATTGAAACGATTGCACGCGCCGGAATTGCAGTTGGTGCCGATGGAATTTTTATTGAAACGCATCCCGATCCGGCTTCGGCAAAATCAGACGGGGCAAACATGTTAAAACTGGAGCATCTGGAAAGTTTATTGACGAAACTTGTTCAAATCAGACAAGTGATAAACAAATTTGAGTGAGATTTAAAATTAGTAACACCGGATTACAAAAAATTTAGTAAACGAAAATAAACGCCCAACCATGGGACATTTTAAAGCAATTTCGGAAGAAATACGAGACTTAGTTTCTGAATGGGAAAGCAATTTGAATTCCCTTTCAGAAAAAATAATTACCATTCCGCGAAACCAACAAAATCGTTCGGTGAAAGAAATCGTTGGGCACATGGTCGACTCTGTTTCAAATAATACCCACCGAATTGTTCATTTACAGTATCAGGAATCGCCTTTCGAATTTCCGAATTATGCCACTTTCGGAAATAACGACAGGTGGATTGCAATTCAGAAATACCAGGAAGCAAACTGGCACGAATTAGTTCAATTGTGGAAATACGCACACTTGCATTTTGCATATGTAATTCAGCACATCAATCCTGAAAAGCTACAAAATGAGTGGATTTCGGAACAGAATAAAAAAGTTACACTTGAGGAAATGATCGAAGATTTTCCCCGACATTTCAACTTACACATCAACGAAATTGTTGAATTGATTGATCACCAATAAAACTACATTTTATGAAAAACCGCAGATCGTTTTTAAAAAAAGTTGCCGCAGGTCTTACCCTAGCCGGATTAATTCCATTATCGAAAAACAGTATGGCAGGAGAAGTTAAAATTTCGGAGCATTAATGCACCACGTATTTTTCTGGTTAAAAGAACCAAAAAATGAAGCGCATAAAAAACAATTGGTAAAAGCCTTAAACGATTTACTAAAAGTAAAAACCATAAAAATGAGCCACATTGGTTTTCCGGCAGGAACCGAAAGCCGCGATGTAGTCGACCATTCTTATTCGGTTTCGTATCTGGTGATGTTCGACAATCAGGCCGATCAGGATAGTTATCAGGTTGATCCGATTCATTTAAATTTTGTAGAGAAAAACTCGCACTTGTGGGAGAAAGTGATCGTTTACGATTCGTTGGATTAGAGGAAAGTTTTCAGTCGCAGTTTTTTAGTTTCAGAAGACCATTTGTTTTGTTGTAAACCTGAGCGCAGTCGAAGAGTAAACACAATACATTCAACCATAAAATTTTCTTGATTTAAGCATGCGATTTAGTCCCATACTCAACAATTCTGCTTAATAAAAGAATAAATATGCCAGCAGAATTGAAGCGATGATTCCGACAAAATCGGCGATTAATCCACACACAACGGCATACCGGGTATTTTTAATTCCAACCGCACCAAAATACACAGCGAGAATATAAAACGTTGTATCGGTTGCGCCCTGAACGGTACTTGCCACTCTTCCAACAAACGAGTCGGCGCCGTACGTTGTCATGGCATCTACCATCATCCCACGGGCACCGCTGCCACTTAACGGCTTCATCAGCGCTGTTGGAAGTGCGGGTGTAAAATCGGCATTAATTCCCGCTTGTTCGAATCCCCAGCTAACTCCAGCCACGAGCCAGTCCATTGCTCCTGAAGCACGAAAAACACCAATGGCAACCAAAATGGCAACCAGGTAGGGAATGATTTTAACGGCTGTTTTAAAACCGTCTTTTGCCCCTTCGATAAACGCCTCGTACACATTTACTTTTCTCCAAACCGCCATCAAAATAAAGGCAACAATCACCGTAAAAAGAATAAAGTTGCTGATTAGTTTAGACAACTCGGTTATTGCTTCTTTGTCGAGTGTTGAGAAATACCAGATTACTCCGGCAATAAATATTGTCAATCCGCCCAGATAGGCAAGAATGGTTTTATCGAAGAGGTTTATTTTTTGGTAAATCGCTACCGAAATCAATCCTGCAATAGTCGAAAAGTAGGTAGCCAGCAAAATCGGAATAAAAATATCGGACGGATTTACAGCTCCCAATTGTGCGCGGTAAACCATAATACTAATGGGTAATAAGGTTAATCCCGACGTATTCAGCACTAAAAACATAATTTGTGCATTCGATGCCGTGCTTTTATTTGAGTTGGTTTCCTGCATTTCTTTCATGGCTTTTAATCCCATCGGAGTTGCTGCATTGTCGAGGTTGAGCATGTTGGCGGCAATGTTCATCATAATTGAACCATGCGCCGGATGTTCTTTCCCGAGTTCAGGAAAAAGTTTATTAAAAAACGGACCAATCAATCGGGAAAATACTTTTACTATTCCACCTTTTTCTCCAATTTTCATAATTCCCATCCAAAGAGTAAGAACACCGGTTAAACCCAACGAAATTTCGAATCCGGTTTTTGCCATATCGAAGGTAGCATTAACCATTTGAGGAAAAACTTCAACATCGCCTAAAAAGATTAAACGGGCCAAACCAATGATAAAAGCAATCAGAAAGAAAAATATGAAGATGTAGTTTAGTGCCATTTGCAGTAGCAGAAAATTAGTAGTTAGATATTTGTGTTTAGTGCATAGTTTTTAGTAAATAGATTTTTGTATAAAAATGGAATACACGTAGAACAAATATAATTCGATTTTTTAAACCTCACGAATAAAAACCAAATACTAAAATATTTCTGAATTTTTGATTCAATTGTGTTTGCAATAGTTTTTGATTTTTTCCAGGATTGGTTTGCCGGATCAAATGGCCTGACGACATCTGAATTTGTTGTTTCACTTTTTTCGATCGTAAATTTCAGTTCTATTTTACGCTGTTGAAAATGGATTCCCGAAAATGATTACTCTTCTGAGATGTATTCCGGACGTTGCTTTAAAACTCCTGACTGCTGTTTTACCTGTTCAGCCGGAATGGGTTGAAATTTATCTTCTTCAGTAAAAACGGCGTCCCTCATAACCCATGATGATCGTGTCCTTAAATCGGCAATTGCAAAACGATTTAAAACATCAGCCATACTTTGTCCGTCAATTTTATTCGGAAGTTTATCCCAACGCCTAAGGTCGAAAAAACGTCTGCCTTCCGTTGCAAACTCCAACCGTTGTTCCCACTGAACAGCTGTCATTGCTTCTTCCGCACTGCTAAAAGAAGGATACAAACCAATTTTATAGTTCGCCGCCGGTTCATCCCAATTCACGGCACCACCTGTCATATAATCTTCATCGGTCGAACCTTCTCCCCAGGGATAAACAGATTTTGGCAAGGAATCGATTAAAACTCTTCCCATTACTTTTTCATGATCGGCTCGTTCACGAATGGCATTAACCAGTTCTTTTGCTTTTTCAAGATCGCCCTCGAATGCAGCAATTTCGGCTCTCCATAATAATACATGAGAATATTTTAAATACCTGTAATTGTTCGCATTTATTCCGGTCATCCATCCGCTTGTTGTAGACAAAGTATAGCGCTGGTATTTGTAAAAAAAGGTTTTAATTGCCGGTAAATAAGGTCCGCCATCATTTTGATTTCGAACCCAGTCTTTTCCACGATTAATTCCCCAATCGAGAAATGGAATACCTCGGCGACTGATTGTCCAATCTATCCGCGAATCCAACAAATGATCGGTCGGATGAAATGGTTGATCCGAATTAATTCCCTGATCATTTTTTAAATCAACATCGTTAAATGTAGAAAAAAGAGGTAGTCCGTTTTCATCCACTTTAAAAGCATTTGCCAGGTTTTGTGATGTTTGGTGAAAACCACAACACATGCCAATATCTCCACCGTGTGGCCAGTTTAATCCAATTCCCATTTCGGCATTTAACGACTCGAAAATGTCGTTTACATTTGCCTGAATTTCGAAAATTGACTCAGCATTATTGTTTTTCTCTATTCTGAAATTATCGAAAAAATTAGGCATTAGGGTATATTTACCGCTGCTGATTATCTGATCTAAAAGTGGCTTTGCATTGGTATAATCCAATTCTTGTAAATAGGCTCTGGCAGCCAAAGCCATTGCCGCAAATTTTGTTGCACGCCCAACTTCCAATTGTTCTTCAGGAAGATTTTCCCAGGCAAACTGCAAATCGTTTATGATAAATTCTAATACCTCACCACTGGCATTACTATTCGAAACCAGTGCAGGATTTTTTGTTTGTTCGTTGATTAAAGGAATATAATCTCCAAAAACCAGCCAGGCTTCAAAATAAAATAAAGCCCGTAAAAAACGGGTTTCTGCTTTAAATTCAGTGGCAAGTTCAGGTTCTAAATGACGCGTTTCTTTGATCATATTCAGGAGGCGATTCGTTCTGTCAATTCCAAGGCCAAAAGCCCATTTCCATTTATCTGCCGGATACGGATTATCGGGCATTACCGCCCATCGTTCAATATCATAAGTAGGAATGCTATTTGTGCTTTCGGGGTCGATATAAGCATCGTCGGATGCACCGGAACCATACGTCCAGTTTTGTATAGAAGCTCCCCACGAAATCTCCCACAAAGAGCTACCGCCAACCATGGCATAAGTACCAGTCAGTAAGGCATCGATACCTTTTTTGTTATGAAAATAGTTTTCGGAATAGACTCCAAGAGGTTCTTTTGTTAAGAATTCCTCGGAACAGGAAAAAAGGAATAGCACAATTACTGGAAAGGAAAAAAAGGATAGTTTTAGTTTCATGGTTTTGGATTAATAACACAATCCTATACGAACAAATGTACAAAAAAAGAGGGACTAAAAAGTCCCTCTTCCATCATTGTTCTAACCAAAACTAATTATTTATATTCAGGGCGTTGTTCTAAAACTCCTACCTGAATATCTAATTGTCCTTGTGGAATAGGTTGATATTTATCTGCTTCGCTAAAAGTAGAACCGTCTAAGAAAGAAGGTCTAATTCTTTTATCGGCTGTGGCAAAATCATTAAGAACCTGAGCCATACTTTTTCCACCAATTTTATTTGGAAGATTATCCCAACGACGAAGGTCGAAGAAACGGAAACCTTCAGTAGCGAACTCCAAACGTTGTTCCCACTGAACAGCAGTCATTGCTTCATCGGCGTTAGCAAAAGAAGTATATGTACCAATTTTGTAATTCGCTGCAGGCTGAGTCCAATCAACAGCGCCACCGGTCATGTAATCTGCATCGGTAGAACCTTCGCCCCAAGGATAAACCTCGGCAGGAAGTTTGGTGATCAAAACTTTACCCATTACAACTTTATTACCGGCTCTTTCTCTGATCTGATTAACCAGATTCTTAGCAGTAGTCAGGTCTCCTTCAGCAGCTGCAACTTCGGCACGCCATAAAATAACGTGACTCAAACGCAAATAACGGTAATTGTTTGCATTGATACCAGTTTGCCATCCGGTTGTAGTTGAAAGACTGTAACGTTCCGACTTTTTAAAGAATGGTTTTGGAGCTGGTAAATAAGGTCCACCATCGGTTTGCTTACGTACCCAGTTGCTACCACGGTTAATTCCCCAATCTTTGTACGGAATACCTCTACGACTAACAGTGTAATCCAAACGTGGATCAACTGCATGTGTAGTTGGAATAAACTCGTCTTTAGAATCGATACCTGCATCGTTTGCAAGATCTTCATCGTTAAAAGTGTTAAACATTGGCAAACCATTCTCATCCACTTTATGTGCATTAACAAGGTTTTGTGAAGGCTGGTGGAATCCACAGCACATACCAATATCGGCACCGTGTGGCCAGTTTAAACCAATACCCATTTCTGCATTCAACGATTCGTTGATATCGTTTACGTTGGCCTGAATTTCCCAGATCGACTCAGCATTATTATTTGTTTCAATGTTGAAGTTGTCAATATAATTAGGCATTAACGAAAATGGGCCTGCAAGTACTGCATCAAGCAAAGGTTTTGCTTCGGCATATTTTAATTCTTGCAAATAAGCTCTTGCAGCCAAAGCTTTGGCAGCGTAACTGGTCGGACGACCAACATCTCCTTGTGAATCAGGAAGGTTTTCCCAGGCAAACTGAAGGTCGCTAATAATATTAGCCAAAACTGCGCCGGCAGGATTTACGTTGGTAACCAAGGCAGGATCTTCAGTTTCTTCAGTTAAAATTGGAATATAGTCACCAAAAACCAACCATGCTTCGAAATTAAATAAGGCTCTCAGAAATTTAGCTTCCGCTCTGAATTTATTCGCCTGATCGGCAGAAATTGTTCCAGCTTCTTCGGTAGCATTAATTACTTTCAGTGTTTTGTTGGCACGGTCGACTCCCATACCAAAACAAAGCTTCCACTTATCAGCGGGATAATTATTTGTAGGCTGTACGGCCCATCTTTCAATGTCGTTAACTGGTGTTTGGTCACCTTCTTCCGATCCTTTGTAAGCATCGTCAGAAGCTGCCGAACCATAAGTCCAGTTTTGAATTGAAGCTCCCCAGGTAATTTCCCATAATGAGCTTCCGCCAACCATTGCATAGGTTCCTGTTAAAAGTGCATCGATACCTTTAGCATCGTAAAATACATTTTCGGAGGTAGACCCCAATGGCGCTTTTGTCAGAAATTCTTCTGAACATGAATATGACATGGTCAACAAAATCGAGATGACCATTATTATCGATAATTTTTTCATATTTTTCATTGATTTAAAATTAATAATAAATAGTCTGTTATAAACCAATATTTACACCAAACATAACTTGTCTTGGAGTTGGCCATGCACCACGGTCCAAACCTGCATCTCTTCCAGAAGAGCGTACTTCTGGATCTAATCCACTATATTTAGTTAATGTAAATAAGTTAGATACTGATGCGTAAACACGAACACTCTTAATTTGTGCTCTCTCCAAAATATTTGATGGAAGAGTGTAGCTTAATTTAAAGTTTTTCATTCTCAAATAAGAAGCATCTTCAACAAATGCTGTAGATGGCTCTTGAGAAATATCGTTTTGATCAAGCATAGGAAGTTTAGCACTTGCGTTGTCTCCACTTAAATAAGGACTTCCCCATGAGTTGTACAATGCATCTTTGCTTAAACCACCGTTAAACATTCCATAATCAATCCAGCGAGTAACATAATTTACCATTTCGTTTCCATAACTTCCGTAGAAGAACATTGTTAAATCGAAATTACCATAACCAAGATTCACATTTAATCCACCTGTAAAATCTGGATGTGGGCTTCCGATGAATGTTCTGTCATCAGGAGTAATTTTTCCATCCGGAACTCCGTCAGGACCACTGATATCTCTGTATTTGAAGTGACCGGGTTGGTTATAATCAGTATCTCCGTACTGAGGATGAGCATCTGCTTCTGCCTGAGTTTGGAAAATACCATCTACCTGATATCCGAAGAATTCAGGGAAAGCCGTTCCGGCAGCAAAACGAGTATACGTTTTCTGACGATTACTTCCAGCATCGATGTATAAATCTGGGTCGTCAGAAAGTTTCATCACTTCGTTTTTATAATGCGACAATGTTAAACTACC
Source organism: Draconibacterium sp. (assembly GCA_050294855.1). GTDB lineage: Bacteria > Bacteroidota > Bacteroidia > Bacteroidales > Prolixibacteraceae > Draconibacterium. The sequence goes on from JBNKOT010000576.1 coordinate 8,559, forward strand.
ACCGTAAGTGAAATTACCGTCGCTTGATGAATTGTTATAAGACAATTCAAAATCGAATCCGGTATTTTTCATGTCACCAATATTGATGTCTGGAGGAGTTGCAGTACCAGAAACCTGAGGAACCTGCAATTGGAATAACATGTCTCGTGTATCTCTTTGCCAAATATCCAAAGCAACCGATAAATGGTTATCCAACATATTCGCATCAATACCAAAGTTCATTGTTGTTGTAGTTTCCCAGGTTACATCGGTGTTACCCACCGAGTTAGGCATAAAACCAGCAACTGCACTTGTATTCGAACCGTTGATAGCATATGAAGAGCGGTAAGGATCTGTTCTGAAATCGGAATAAGAGTTGTAGTTACCAATCTGGTCGTTACCAGCCATACCCCAACCTAATCTAACTTTTAGAAGATCTAACCAGCTACTTGTATTCGCCATAAAACTTTCTTCGGAAATAGCCCATGCAGCAGAAGCTGCAGGGAATGTACCGTAACGATTGGCATCGCTAAAACGAGAAGAACCATCACGACGAACTGTACCTTCGATAAAATATTTTCCCATCAGGTCGTAATTCACACGACCAAAAATGGAGAACAAAGACCACTCTGATCCATTACCACTATTTTCTTTGTTGCTTTCACCAGAATCTAACTGCATATAATCAGGATCTTCTGAGAAATAAACACGACGGCTTGCATTCAACGATTGATATCTGTTATCAATTGCTTCTGTACCTGCAATAATATTAATTTTATGAATGTCGTTAATGGTAGTATTGTAATTAACGGTATTCGACCAGTTCCACTGTAAAGAGTAGTTCGAACTTGCATCAACACCATTAATTGCATTTGGTTCTGAATGTTCAAGGTTAGGTAAAATATAACCTTTGTAATTCCACTGTCCCCAGTTATAACCGAATAAAGACTTAATGGTTAATCCATCCATTGGAGTAATTTCTGCAAAGGCATTACCCAGGATTCTCATCCATTGTCCGTTATTATTTTTAGTACGTTCAAGTCTGGCAACAGGGTTTTCAGCATTACCCATTTCCGGAGCTTTCGAACCTGCAAAATGTTCACCTGAAATATCGTATACAGGAATAATTGGCTGTGCACGATAGGCATCAGAAACAGGACTGTCTTCAGCGTTATCTGTAAAACGACCGTTTTCGTTGATGTAAATAACCTGTACAGATTCACCGGCTTTAAACCAATCGTTAAATTTGGCATCCGAGTTCATTCTTACAGTGTATCTTTTAAAATCACTGTTTTTAATCATCCCTTCCTCATCCAAATAGTTGGCTGAAAATGCATAAGTTCCTTTACGGCCACCACCGGCAACAGAAAGATCATACTCCTGCACAACTCCACTTCGATAGATTTCGTCGTACCAGTTTGTACCTTCTTTGTTTGCTGCAAAAATTACGTTATTCGGAAAACTATAAGAACCTTCGTCGACACTTGAAGCGCCTCCGGGCAGAATATAGTTAGGAATTACAGGTGAAGATCCTGAACCATACTGAGCATGACTTGGAGCAACACCTCTGTTAGCAAACGATAACCATACTGCATCGGCATATTCCGATGTATTTAACAAATCGTATTGATTCGTTGCTTTGGTTACTCCTGTACGAACGGATAAATTAATAGTAGGTTCCTGGTTCACACGACCACGTTTTGTGGTAATAATAATAACACCATTTGCACCTCTTGTACCATAAATAGCTGCAGAAGAAGCATCTTTCAATACTGAAATAGATTCTACGTCTCCTGGAGCAATATTATTTCCAGGTCCCGCAGGTACACCGTCAATAATGTAAAGTGGTCCATTATTGTTAATGGTACCTAAACCACGAATAAGAATGCTCGCGTCGCCACCAGGACGATTTGAAGACTGTACGGTTACACCCGAAACCTGACCTTGTAAACGATTTACAACGCTGGTCTCTGATGTTGCATCAAGTTTTTCAGCAGACACGGTTGAAACGGCTCCGGTTAATTCCTCTTTCATTCGAGTACCATAACCTACAACCACTACTTCGTCAACTCCAATAACATCAGGTTTCATTACAATGTTAATGGTTGTTTCATCGCCAATCTGAATTTTCTGAGTTAACATACCAATGTACGAGTATATCAACTGTTTGGCTTCTGCTGGCACAGCAAGAGTATAAACACCGTCAATGTCGGTAATTGTACCTTGTGTAGTTCCAGTGATTACAATCGACACTCCGGGTATTCCTATACCTTCAACATCAGTTACCTTACCGGCAATTGTTGTTTGTGCATAAGAACCTAGAGAAAATGCCATAAATATGGCAATCAATAGAAAGGCTAAAACGCCTCTTGGACACTTTTTTTCCATAGATTTTAAGTTTTGTAATTAATTTGATTTGGTAAGAATTATAACAAAATTGTATGTAATACAATTATTATTTACATGTAAGTTAGATCATATATTGTTTATTGTTTTAGTTTATTGCTATTTCTGTTTGTTAGTTCAAACATTAACCATTCATTAATGTTAATTGAATGTTAAGTAATGTTAAATTAATATCAAATGTATGGAATATGCAGAAGAGTCCATCAATCAGAGACATGTTAAATAACATATAAATATTCATACTTTGTATTGTTTACAGTAAGAATAACTTTTAACCTCACTACACCAACATTCCACGCTGTAACGAAAAAGAAACACCAATTAAAAGATTTTGTTCAATTCATCTTTTTTTTCTGAAATGCTTTGTATACTTGTATTATTCAAAAAACAAATCTTATGAAAATTTTTATATACTGGGTTCTCGCCATCCTCATCACCTTTGCGGCAATTATATACCAACGCAAAACAGGACCAACCTACGATAAGAAGTTTGGAGTTGAAGTAAACGGGAAAACCTACGAACTAAAACTGATACGTAGTATGGAAATAGGCGGTGGAGACGCTGTTAAACTTGCCATCGACGACACAAACATAAAAGCAAGACTCTTTTACAAACGCTTTCTGACCAACGATGAATATACTTCGGTTGCCTTCGAATACGACCAAAAACCAATCGATTCATTTATTATGAACAAAGTTTTTGGTATTTCAGAAGAAAAAGGATGGTTTGCCAAAGTACCTGATCAACCCATGGCAGGTAAAATTCAATATTATTTTGAAATATCAGATGATAAAGGCACCAGGGTTTATTTACAAACTGAACCGATTGTTGTACGTTTTAAAGGTGCTGTTCCTACCGGCGTTCTGGCCCCACATATTTTCTTTATGTTTTTTGCCATGTTACTGGCCAATCTGGCCGGAATAATGGCAATTTTCAAATTCCAACAATACAAACTTTTTACAAACGTTACGGTTCTGGCTTTGCTTATTGGTGGAATGATTCTGGGTCCCTGGGTGCAGTGGCACGCTTTTGGAGAAGCTTGGGCCGGCGTTCCGTTTGCCTGGGATTTAACCGACAATAAAACATTACTGGCTTTTATTTTTTGGTTGGTTGCCTTTTGGGCCAATCGAAAAAAAGAAAAACCGGTTTATGTCGTTATTGCTTCCATTGTAATGCTGGCAGTTTATTCCATCCCTCACAGTATGTTTGGTTCGCAACTCAATCCGGAAACCGGCGAAATCATCCAAGGTTGGATTCAATTACTGTAATTAAATATTACGACATAAAATTATTTTCAAACCGCTTATTAAACGACCGGTTTTATTTTTAATAAAATCTATTTTTGATTTTTGATCAATCGACTATTTCTTGTTTTTAGTTTTTTCTATTTTTGAAATCTTTGAAATTACATCGAACTAAATTATGAAGACCATTTCAAGTATTCTTTTTTACACCCTCTCGATACTTTTATTGATTTCGTGTAACAGCAAACCAGCAAAAAATTACATACAATATGTCGATCCGCTTATTGGAACCGGACCAGCAACAACCATTTCGGCAAAACAAAGAGCGGGCGACCACGTTGGAAACGGACAAACGGTTCCGGCGGTAACAGCCCCCTTCGGGATGACACAGTGGACGCCACAAATACAAAATTCAGAAAAAAAATGTATGGCACCTTTTTATCACCGTGGTACCATTTTGCAGGGTTTCAGAGCCTCGCACTGGTTAAGCGGATCGTGCACACAGGACTACGGTTCATTCACCGTTTTTGCCACAAACAGGGAGAAAAGTTTTAAGTTCATTCCCAATCAGCGCTTCAGTTTATATTTATTAAATACCGACAATCTTTCTCCGGCTTACATGTCGGTTATGTTTCCTGAGCTGGGAATTATGACCGAATTGACAGGAACCTCACGTTGTGGTTTTTTCAAATTCTCGTGGCTCGACCCCAAAGCTCCAGCCATTCTTATTGATGTGAACAGCGACGAAAATCAAGGATACATAAAAATCGATCTCGAAAAACAGGAAGTTTATGGCTACAATCCGGTACATCGGATTTATGCGGGAAACGAAGAACCAGCAGGAATGTCGGGATATTTTGTGGCTAAATTCGACAAAAAAATCGTCGAATACGGAACGTATGGCGATCTTGACTACGAAGTTGGATCGACAGAACGACAAAACCAAAAACAAGTTGGCGCCTATATTACATTTGATTTTACTGCAAGCGAATCGCTAAAAATGAAAATGGGAACATCGTTTACCAGCATCGAAAATGCCCGAAAAAACCTGGAAACTGAAATTGCTGCCTGGGATTTTGAAAAAACAAAACAAAATCTGGAAAATACATGGAACGAAACCTTGGGAAGAATTGATGTGCAAAGCGAAGACAAAAAAGAACTGACTAAGTTTTATACTGCATTGTACCACGCTTTGTTCCATCCGCGACTATACAACGATGTAAATGGCGACTACCCGGGATTTGCCGAAAACTACACCATTCATAATAC
>JBNKOT010000577.1:0-1896 GCA_050294855.1 Draconibacterium sp.
TATTATCCCTGGGTGCAGCTCTTTGTAATTATTATATTTATTGTAGTGGCCTATTTTGCATTTAATGCCACACAACAAGCCGAACAAAACCAGGTTTGGGTGGGCATGTCGAAAGAAACAGCACACCAGCTGGGCACTCCAATTTCGTCGTTAATGGCCTGGACTGAGCTTTTAAAATTAAAAGATGTAGATCCCGAATTAATCAAAGAATTCGAGAAAGACACTCAACGTTTGGAACGAATTACAGAGCGTTTTTCGAAGATCGGCTCAAAACCAGAATTGCTGCGTGTTAATTTGGTCGAAGTATTACAATCAACGGTAAGTTATTTAAAAACGCGATCGTCGAGCAAAGTAATTTTCGAAACTTCGTTTGCCAAAAACGAATCGATTGAAGTACCACTTAACGCCGCACTTTTTTCGTGGGTGATTGAAAACCTCTGCAAAAATGCAATCGATGCCATGGGCAATGCCGGAAAAATTTCGATAAACATTAAAGAAAAAGAAGAGCAGGTTACCATCGATATTTCCGACACCGGCGTTGGTGTAGCAAAATCGCAATTCAAAACCATTTTTCAACCTGGTTTTTCGACAAAAAAACGTGGCTGGGGACTCGGACTTTCGTTGGCCAAACGTATTGTAGAAATTTATCACTGCGGAAAAATCTTCATCAAATCATCGGAAATCGGAAAAGGAACAACTTTCAGGATTATTCTGAATAAGTAAAATCAATGTTAATCGTATTAAAACCCAACATTCAAAACACTTTTATATCAACTAAAAACTACTTTTCTCCTTCATTTTAAATCATTTCCGAAATTATTAATCGAATTTTTCATGTGTTAATAAAAAATTTATACTTTTGCATCACTTTTTCAAAATCGTGAGCTGGAAGTCGAAATACAATATTGAGTTTAAAGGTCTCGAAGAAGGCCTGCACGATTTCGAATTTGAAATTGAAAAAACGTTCTTTGAGCATTTTGAAAATAGCCTGGTTAACAACGGGAATGTTACAGTTTTTGTAACTCTCGAAAAGCGTAGTGCTTTTATAAAAATCCATCTGAAAATAAAAGGATGGATCGAACTTACCTGCGATCGCTGTTTAGACAATTACGAACAAAAAGTGAAGCAAAAAACCGAATTATTTGTGAAATTCGGGGAAAAAGAGTTCGAAGATGGAGAAAACGTAATATGGATTCTCCCACAGGAACATTACATTAGCCTGGCTCAAATAATTTACGAATACACAACTTTAAGTATTCCTCTACGACAAGTTCATCCAAAAAATAAAGATGGGAAAAGAGCCTGCAATAAAGAAATGCTTAAAAAACTTAAAAACTACATGCACACCGATAGCGAAGTGGAAGAAACGCCGACTGACCCGCGTTGGGATGCACTTAAAAAATTAAAAAATAATAACTAAAACATATATATTATGGCACATCCAAAGCATAAAATATCAAAATCGAGAAGAGATAAAAGACGTACGCATTACAAAGCTTCTCTTCCAACGCTTGCTACTTGTTCTAACTGTGGAACTACTGTAAAATACCACACCGTTTGTCCGGAATGTGGATATTACAGAGGAAAACAAGTAGTTGTAAAAGACATTGCAGTTTAAGTTTAGTCTTAAACGATGAAGCCGGATTTTATCCGGCTTTTTTTTGCGCTAAACTGAAATAAAACGTCCTACTAATTTTAGAGAACTTTCAAATATTCAGTCGACTTCAAATGGCGTCTCATCACCTTTTTCCAGCCACTATTAACCTGAGTTCGATTAAAATTAGCGAGCTCAAATTTCAGTAAATGATTGATTTACAATATAAATTTTTGAGACATAGCGAGCTATGGTGATAAAATTTAGAGCCGTAAATCGATTATTTAATGAAAAGCTATGAA
>JBNKOT010000578.1:0-3110 GCA_050294855.1 Draconibacterium sp.
TTTAAAAATCCTTTTTCTTTGTAAACATTTCCTATGTTTATCTGACAGCTGGCAATCCAACCGGTATCTGTAGTTTGTTTAGCAAGGTTTAAAGCTTCATCGTAGAAAATAAGTGCGCGGTCGTAATTTCCCTGGTTTTTATAGACAATTCCAATTTCGTTAACACATTCCGAAATCAAATCTTTATTGTCTGTTAATCGGGCAATTTCCAAAGCATCATTAAAATATTGAAGTGCCTTCGTATAATTATTTTTATAGAAATATTCGATACCAAATTCAATAAAAGTCCGGGTTTTTAAATTTTGGTAAATTTCTGTTAATTCGGGATTAGAAGCTTGGTTTGTTTTGATTTCATCCAGGTTTTTTTGAATAATTACCAACGCTTTTCCAAAATAAAACAACAACGAATCGGAAGGGCCATCGATGAACTGATAACCAAGTTTAAACAATTGATTTATTCTTGCGGTATCTTTTAACTCATTTTCAATTTTGTTGCCTTCAAAATCATAGTCATCGCTATTGTTATTGGCTTTTGTTGTAAAAGTGCAGAATACAAGACAGATCGAAATAAAATAAAAAACAATAGGTTTTGAAAAGGTTGGCATTTTTATCGACTTTATACAAATATATGAAACTGGGATTAGATTTTTATTTAAAAAAATCAGGAATTGCTTTAAATGCTGTTAGCATTTGGAATTCTGAATATGGGCAAGGTGTATCTGTTTATACGGGTGTGCCTTTTCATATTGAATTAAAATGTTTTTCAACACATTTTTTCCACCGCAAAGCTTTGCGAAAACCTTTGCGGTATCTCACGTAAAAGCTGTGTGTTGCCGGGTAATAAAACTTTCCCAATATTTGCATCGGAAATAGAAATTTAAAACAAAAAGAATGAAACAAGCATTTGAAAGTTTTAAAAAAAATATGAATTATTGTTAAGCGAGTTACATCAAATACCAATTAAAAACAAAAAATATTAATAAGATGAAAAAAAGAATTTTAGTTGCAGGCGGTGGTGGCTTTATTGGCGGACACCTGGCAAGAAAACTTGCCGACATGGGAAATCACGTAAGGGTAGTTGATAAAAAACCGATCACAGAATGGTATCAGGTTCACGATGATTGCGATAACCTGGTTTTGGATTTAAACAGCAAAGAAAATTGTTATACAGCGGCAAACGGTTTCAACGAGATCTTCAACCTGGCAGCCGATATGGGTGGAATGGGTTTTATCGAAAACAACAAAGCAGAATGTATGTTGAGTGTTTTAATAAACACGCATCTATTAATGGCCGCTCGCGACTTAGGAATTACTCGTTTCTTTTATGCATCGTCGGCTTGTGTTTACAATGCTACAAAACAAACTGATGTTAATAATCCCGGATTAAAAGAAGAAGATGCCTATCCGGCAATGGCAGAAGATGGATACGGATGGGAAAAATTATTTTCGGAAAGAATGTGTCGTCACTTTATGGAAGATTATGGAATTACTGCGCGAGTTGCACGTTTCCATAATGTTTACGGACCTTTTGGAACCTATGACGGCGGCAGAGAAAAAGCACCCGCAGCAATGGCCCGTAAAGTTATTGATGGTGAACTGTATGGCAAAGATGAAATAAACATTTGGGGCGACGGAGAACAAACCCGTTCTTTTATGTACATCGACGATTGTGTTGAAGGTATCCTGAAAATTATGTACAGCGACATTTTGGAACCGATCAACCTGGGTAGCGACGAAATGGTTTCGATTAATCAGTTGGTTGATTATGTAGAAGATATTGCAGGATATAAATTAAAAAGGACATACGATTTAGATGCACCAAAAGGTGTTCGTGGACGTAACAGCGATAATACTTTAATTAAAGAGTACTTGGGCTGGGCTCCATCTTATCCGTTAAGAGATGGAATGAAAAAAACTTACGATTGGATTAAGGAACAGATGATTGCGAAGAAGTAGTTAGGAAATAGTAGGGAGGAGTGAGAAAGAACTATTTGCATTGATAGAAGAATGTAGTCAACATGAATACGAATTTTTGCTTCTCATTACTCAAGTCTCATCATCTCAAAGTCTAAAAGAAAATGAGCGATAAAATAGTAATGGTGAGTGGTTGTTACGATTTGCTTCATGCGGGTCATGTGGCATTTTTTAAAACGGCTGCACAGTTTGGGAAATTACATGTTTATGTTGGGCAAGATCAGAATATAAAACAACTAAAAGGAAAAGCTCCTTATTTTTCTCAGGACGAGCGAAAATATATGGTTGGCGCCATTCGTTATGTCGAAAAAGCAAACATTGGTTCGGGCTTCGGAATGCTCGACTTTGCTGACGATATGAAGCAACTTAAACCCGATATTTTTGTTGTGAATCACGATGGTTTTACTGAAGGCAAAAAACAACTTTGCGAAGAAAATGGAGTGGAGCTCGTAGTGCTCGATCGAATTCCGGAAGAAGGTTTGCCGGCGCGTTCAAGTTCCGATTCAAAAAAAGAATTAAAATTTCCGTATCGGGTTTGTTTGGCCGGTGGTTGGATGGATCAGCCCTGGGTTTCAGAAAAACATCCGGGATCGGTGGTTGTGGCGCAAATTTGGCCAACATTGGATTTCAACGATCGATCGGGGATGGCAACCAGCTCACGCAAAATTGCTCAGGAACTTTGGGGCGACGAATATCCGGCCGGCGATCCGGTGCGCAATGCACAGTTGTTGTTTGGTGCCGAAAATCCTCCTGGGTCGGAATATATTTCCGGTACACAGGATCACATCGGATTGTTGGTTCCGGGAATTAGCAGAATTGATTATGACGGAAAGTTCTGGCCAAAAAATATTGAAAATATGGCCGATGCCGAAACCTGCGAGTGGCTTTCGAGCGTATTAAATTTTGCTCCGCTTCAGCCGCGCCCCGAAGGATACAATCCGATTCTTACCAAAAATCTCGACCCTAAAATAATTAAAAGATTGGGCGAATCGGGCGATGCCTGTTACGATGCAATTCTTAAAAAAGACACAAAACTTTTAGGCGAATCGATGAAAGAAACATTTTTGTGTTGGCACAAAATGTTGCCTTACACTGTTCCTAACTGGGTGATGGATGAATTGCAAAACAATTATTTT
>JBNKOT010000579.1:0-6402 GCA_050294855.1 Draconibacterium sp.
TTTAAAAGATACCGACAAAAACTTCCGACAGTTTGTGGAAGACATCGATAAGAAATTAAAAATGTAGCCTAAAACATCCGTCGAACAACGGATGTTTTTTTATAACATGATTTACCTCGTAGCAAGTATTCTGTCTTCAACGATGATTTATGTGGTTTTCAGGCTGGCAAAAAACTACTCTTGCAACCTGTCAACATTAATCACCATCAATTATTTAACGGCAACCGTACTTGGCTTTTTACTTTTTAATCGGGCAAATTCAAACATCGGAAATAATTCGCTAAACTGGATTCCTTTTGGAATACTGCTTGGAATTCTTTTTATCGCCATGTTTTATTTAATCGGCAGCTCGTCGCAAAAAGCCGGAATAACAGTTACAACACTGGCCAACAAACTTTCGCTGGTTTTTCCGGTACTTTTTTCACTGCTCTATTTCCACGAAAAAATAACAACTTCAAAAACCATCGGATTAGTTTCTGCATTTGTTGCAGTCTTTTTAACCGTTTATCAGAAAGAGTTAAAAAAAACAAACCTGATCTATCTTATACTTCCTGTTTCTATCTTTTTTGGAAGCGGGATCACCGATTCGGTTGTAAAATTTGTTCAGTCCGTAAAAATCAATTCAGAAGAAGCTTCTGTATTTTCGTCGCTGGTGTTTTTTGTGGCCCTGGTAATTGGCAGTTTAATTTCGCTGATTCAAAAAAAGAAATTTAAAATTAACCACACTCCCACTCTTTTACTGGGAACATTGCTTGGTGCTGTTAATTTTGGATCGTTATTTTTTATTATAAACGCACTCAATAAAAGTGCTTTAAAAAGTTCGATGATTTTTGCCATTAACAACATGTCGATTGTTGCACTTTCGGCAATTTTAGGAACTTATTTATTTCGCGAAAAAATAAATAGAATAAACATCGCAGGAATTGTGCTGGCCATAATTAGTTTATATTTATTGATATGATGTTGGATACGTATAAAACAATCGAAAAAGAAAGCACGGGCTATTTTAAAGACAAAGGCAGTAAGTTTCATTCGTATGCTTTTCCGCTAAGTAACGAAGACGATGTAAAAGAGATCGTTACGAAGTTGAAAAAAGAACACCACAGCGCCCGGCATCATTGTTATGCCTGGCGGCTCGGAACAGAGGATATTCGTTTTCGTGCCAACGACGATGGAGAACCTTCATCAACCGCCGGAAAACCAATATTGGGGCAATTACAAAGTTTCGAGGTCACCAACATATTACTGGTGGTTGTGCGTTATTTTGGCGGAACTTTGCTTGGTGTAAGCGGATTAATAAATGCCTACCGGACAGCCGCCACCGAAGCTTTAAACAATGCAGAAATTTTTGAAAAGATTATTGAGCGCAACTATAAAGTTAGTTTTACTTACAACGAATTAAATGAAGTAATGCAGTTATTGAAACAAGAAAACTACAACATCGTTTCAACCGATTTTCAGGAAACCTGTAGTCTTGTTTTTTCGGTTCGGAAATCGGAAACAGAAAAGGCAAAACAACTTTTTAACGCCATGTATAAAGTTCAGTTAAAAGAGTTAGAAGGATGATTTGCTGTTGATAAAATGCTAATAAGTAATGTTTGTTATATTCGGTAGAAAAAATTAATTTTGAGACCATGTTATACGACCACAAAAACCAGTTTACTTTTTTATTTCACGGATTAAAACTCCATAAACGAGTTCCTGTTTTCTGGCATTGTTTAAAAAAAGCACTAAAAAAGGAGATCAACAATAATCGAAAAATCAGTGTCGATTTTTCATTCGTTTGAAAAACCAATATTTAATTTATTTAGATATTGGTTTTTTTTTGAGTAGAAATTAAGGCTAAAAAATAAAGTATAAAAAATGAAGAAGGATTTAATTTCAATTACAGATTATTCGAAAGAAGAATACCTGAGAATTATGAACCTGGCAGCAGCGTTCGAAGAAAATCCAAACCAGGATTTGCTAAAAGGGAAAGTAGTTGCTTCGCTTTTTTTCGAACCATCTACACGCACACGCTTAAGTTTCGAAACTGCAATTAGTCGTTTGGGGGGACGAATAGTTGGATTTGCCGATCCGGGCAGTTCGAGTGCAACAAAAGGCGAAACCTTGCACGATACCATTCGAATGGTAAGTAATTATGCCGATTTAATTGTAATGCGGCACCCGCTCGAAGGAGCAGCAAGGTACGCAGCCGAAGTTTCGAAAGTTCCGGTGATTAACGCCGGCGACGGTGCAAACCAACATCCCACACAAACCCTGCTCGATATGTATTCGATTTTAAAAACGCAGGGAACGCTCGACAACATCAACCTGTTTATGGTGGGCGATTTAAAATACGGAAGAACGGTTCATTCGCTGCTGCAGGCCATGTCTGAATTCGAGAATCCTATTTTTAACTTTATTGCACCAAAAGTACTGCAAATGCCCGACGGATATAAAATGACCTTAAAACAAAAAGGGATTAAATATTTTGAACACGAAGAATTTTCGGACATCATCAGCGAAGCAGATATTATTTACATGACGCGCGTTCAGAAAGAACGTTTTTCTGACCCGATCGAATATGAAAAAGTAAAGGATGTTTACATTCTGAGAAATTCGATGCTTGCCAATACAAAACCAAACGTGCGAATCCTTCATCCACTACCACGGGTCAACGAAATTCATACCGATGTAGACGCCAATAACAAGGCTTATTACTTCGATCAGGCATTAAATGGGGTATATACCCGCGAAGCGATAATTGCTCATACGATGAACCTTAAATAACACAATCATGAATAACAACATGAAGAAAAAACTAAAACTAAAAGTAAGTGCCATTAAAGAAGGTACAGTTATCGATCATATTCCTGCAAAAAGTTTGTTTAAAGTTATTTCGATATTGGGACTCGACGATATTGAAAACCAAATTACCTTTGGAACAAATTTAGAAAGCAGCAAATTAGGAGGAAAAGCAATTATTAAGGTTTCCGACAAATTTTTCGAAGACAATGAAATCAATAAAATTGCATTGATTGCGCCACACGCAAAACTAAATATTATTAAAGATTACGAAGTGGTTGAAAAACGGGTGGTTGAAACTCCCGACACAATTTCGAAAATTGTAAAATGTTTTAATCCGAAATGTATTACCAACAACGAAAAAATATCCACTTCATTTAAAGTTGTCGATAAAGATCCGATTATTTTGAAGTGCCATTATTGCGAAAAACTGACGTCGAAAGACCAGATTCGTATGGTTTAACCGGTAACAAATTATTTCAGTAAAAATCTGCTTTTCGTATAATCGAAGGGCAGATTTTTTTATATATTTGCGTCTCGCAAAATTGCCCAGTTGGCGGAATTGGTAGACGCGCTAGTTTCAGGGACTAGTATCCGTATGGATGTGAAGGTTCGAGTCCTTTACTGGGCACAAAAAAAGCAATCTCCATTTTCGGAAGATTGCTTTTTTATTTTATTAAAAGTTACATCTCTAATCATCGATGGTTTGCCAAATCATTTGTCGGAATTTCCAACCGGTTTGGTCATTTACAGGCCCTTGCGTTTGTTTCATAATTATTCCAATTACATTTTCCTGAGGATCGGCAAAATACTGCGTATTAAAATAACCTCCCCAATCGAAAGTACCAATGCTGCCTTTTCCACCTCTGTTTTGTCCATTTTCGGTGAGCAGACCAAAAGCCAAACCATATTTTGAGTCGGAGTTGTCGCCCCAAATATCACCAATCTGGTTGCTTAAGATAGTATTAACGGTTGTACGGCTCAATAATCGAACACCGTTAAGTTCGCCTCCATTCAAATACATTTGTAAAAATGTAGCGTAATCTTTTGCTGTGCTCGACAAACCTGCCCCCCCCGAAAAGAAACTTTTTGCTCCTTTTACCGGGTAGTCGGTGTCGTAAAAAGTAACCGGATATTTTTTCCACTTTCCATCCACTTTATGCTGAACCGCAACCAATCGATCTGCTTTCGACTCTGGCAAATAGAAGCGTGTATCATGCATTCCCAGAGGATCGAAAATATGTGTTTCCAGAAATTTATCGAATGGCATTCCGGATACCACTTCGATAAAATAGCCCAAAACATCAAGTCCTTCACTGTAGGTGAAATTTTCGCCCGGTTGATGATGCAAAGGTAATTTTGCCAGTTTTTTAACACTTTCTTCGATCGTGATTTTTTTTGTAGTAAATAAATCAGTTACTCCGGCTTTGGCATAAATCATTTTAAATCGCTCGTCGTCGTCGATAACTCCATAACCAATTCCTGAGGTATGCGTGAGCAAATGACGTATGGTAATTTCCGATTTCACCGGCTCGCCTCTCCAGGTTGTATCACTATATTGAAACGAACTTAAAACCTTTTGATTTTTAAATTCAGGAATGTATTTCGAAATCGGATCGTCCAACTGAAATTTACCTTCTTCCCAAAGCATCATTACAGCTGTGGAAGTAATTGCTTTCGATTGTGAAGCGATTCTAAAAATATCATCTCGTTTTAATTTTCGACCTTTTTCATTTTCGGCCATTCCGTAGGCTTTCCAATGTACAATTTTACCGTTTCGTACAACCAGGGATACAATTCCGGGAAGATTTCCATTGCTTACTTCCTCTTCACACATTTTGTCGATTCGTGCCAAACGTTCTGTCGAGACACCAACATTTTCGGGAGAACTTTCCGACAACAGCGGCGATTTTTGCAACGATTTTGTTTGTGCATAAGTCCCTGACAGGCTAAACATCAGCAGCAGGGTGAAGGTAAATAGTAGTTTCATCTGTTTAAAATTTTTTGATTTCTGAATGTTCAAAAAATTTGAAGACATTCAGGAACTCACATAAATTTTAATCATTCTTGTTGGTGAATTTAGAATGAAGAAAATTCATGTTCGTTTCATGCTAAATTATTTAAGTTAATGTTTTTGTTTTATGTAATACCAGTCACAAAAAGCTCTATTTTTTTAGGTGAAATGTTCTGCTTTTTGATTTTTCAGCTGTTGGAAAATCATCGGGAATTGCTTGTGTAACATTGCCGGTTGCCGCCCATTCCACTCCACGAAGAAGGGAAACAATAAATCCAACACTTTCACATGAATAATCGTCGTGCCCCAAAGTAGTGTGAAAAATTCGTCCTTTACCGTAGGTTAGCACCATTAAAATTGGTTCGTGACGATCGGTTGGAGCTGCACCTGACATATCTTTTCCAGTGGCCAAAACAATCATATTTTCGCCCGGCCCTCGTAATTTTGCATAACATTCGTCTTTTGCTGTTAACCAGACTTTTGGCATTCCCTCAGTTATTGGATGATCGGGCACCCGCACGGTAATTGGAATCATATGTTGCGGTCCGTGAGCACCAGCACCACCGGGGCTATGATCGTGTTTCAATTCTCCTTCATTGGTGTAATATACGTAAGGACCGTTTTTTTCGTTCCGTCCACCCCAGCCGCCAATACCAATCATTTTATTGTATTCCAGCCAATCGGGAAATGAATTATCGGCAGCATGTACCGACACAAAACCTCCACCAGATTGCATATAATCTTCGAGCGCTTTTTGTGTGGATGCTGGCCAGTCGGCTGCCATCCATCCAAAGTTCGAAATTATTACGTCGTACTTCTGAAACTTCGGAGCGAAATTCGGATCAGTTTTAGCGTCTTTTAAATCTTCCGTTTCACCAACTCCAGCTAAAGGAAGAAAATCTTTTTCGCGTTCAGCTTTCCAGGTATAAAATGTTCGGTTAATATCCACCTGAAACAATCCGGTTTCTTCCAGATATTGTTTCATCATTATTGTTGATTTTGGCCAAACTTCGTGATTGTTTTGCCCGTCAACAATCAACACCTTTATTTTTTTCGCTTCAACGGTAAACGAAAAAGCCAGCACGCAACACACAGCAATTATTAATTTATTGATCATAGTTTTTAAATTTATTTATTGATAATAGTGCGACAATTTATTTCGTTTGGTTTTATTTTAACGCTTGTTCAATTTCAGTTAAACGAGCTATTACCTTATCATCGTTCGGGCGAAGTTCCAGTGCTTTTTTATACCAGAAACGCGCCACATTATAGTTTTGTTCGTTAAAAGCTTTCGAGGCCTTGTCTACGTTTATTTGAAATTGTTGTCCTGCCTGTCCAGCCATCCGTTCAGCAATTTTTGTCTGAATCTCAGTTATTTGATTTTTTGGGTAAACTTCGTTTGGTTTTACACCCAGCGCGCGATTGTACCATCCTCTTGCAACAGCCAGATCATTGTTTCTGAATGTTGAATCAGCCAAATCGATAAATCCCTGGTAATCGCGATCAAGCTGACTTAACAACAAACTTCCGACCAAACGATTGATCTCCGCAATTCGTTGTGTTGGATAGGGTGCATTTGCTTTTACATCGAGTGCCTGAAA
>JBNKOT010000580.1:0-2899 GCA_050294855.1 Draconibacterium sp.
GGCATGGTTGTTTGGCGAAGGACAAGAAATCCTGCCTGGCGAACGCTACGATCGGCGCGATGAATCTGTTCCTTAAATTGTTTTTGAATGCCCGATGCAAACATCACACTTTGTTCCAAATATTCGTCCTGAACCAACTCAAACATGATGTATGATTCCGGAGAATTCGGATCAAAACCTTCGTAGGTAGTGTTGTAATTATCCTCCAATAAAATCACTGAATTTTCTTTTTTTGCGACATTCAAATTATCATCGCTTCTATGGTTTCCCAAAACAAATGTTTCGGTTCCATTTACCCATTTTTGCTCCACCGCATTTACATGAATCGAAATAAAAAGATCGGCTTTATTACTGTTCGCAACATTTGCACGCTGATTCAGCGGGATAAAAACATCTTTAGAACGTGTATAAATTATTTTAACATCGGGGTATTTTGTTTTAATCTGATTTCCGAGTTTGAGTGCAATGTCGAGTACAATGTTTTTTTCTTTTGCACCTCCAACAGAAGCGCCCCAATCTTTTCCACCGTGCCCGGGATCAATCACAACAACCGATACACGTGTTTCGTCTTTCTCTTGTTGCACCTTATTTGCCAAGCTAAACGATAAAAATAGCAGTAGAAAAGCTGAGAAGAATATAGATTTCAAAAACAATTTGCTCATAATGTTGTCCGATTCCATAACAAAAATAGAAATATTAAAATTATTTTACATTTATTATCACAATAGTATAGCCCTTATTTTTATTTTTGTCGAGCCTATTGACAAGATATAAAGCAGAAAACATTTTGTACAAAAAAATACTTACATACCTGGTTCTTTTGTTTCCACTTTTTTTAAGCGGTCAGCAAGCCCAAAAAAATATAGAGCAATTCGACTCGGTGCCACCGCCTGAACAATTTGAAGAATTGATTTCGCTGGATACAATTGTTGCCGATTCCATTCATCTCGATTCTACACTTGGCAATGCCGAACCTAAAACTTTTATTGAAGCTCCCATTGTATATAACGCACAAGATTCAATTGTTGTATCGTTCGACGGGCAAAAAGTTTATCTGTACAACAATTCGATAGTTACTTATCAGGACATTGAATTAAAAGCCTATTACATTGAGTTGAATTTAGAAACCAAAGAGATTTACGCCGAAGGAATAAAAGATTCGTCGGAAACGTTGATTCAGAAGCCAATTTTTAAACAGGGTTCGGAGGAGTACGAATCGGAAACGATGCGATATAATTTCGAAACCGAAAAAGCATTTATTACCAAAGTAGTTTCGGAACAGGGAGAAGGAACAATACATAGCGACCGAACGAAAAAAATAGGGAAAGATGTTTTTATTACCGAAAAGGCAAAGTATTCGACTTGCGATGCCGATCATCCTCATTTTTATTTGCATTTGTCGAAAGCAAAAGTGGTTGGAAACGATAAAATTATTACCGGGCCGGCCTACATGGTTTTAGAAGATTTCCCAATTTATTTCCCAATTATTCCTTTTGGATATTTCCCAAATTCTCCAACTTATTCGTCAGGAATTCTTATTCCAACCTATGGAGAAGAACAAAACCGAGGTTTCTTTTTACGCGACGGTGGTTATTATTGGGCAGCCAGCGAGTATTTCGATCTGGCAGTACGCGGCGATATTTATTCAAAAGGATCGTGGGGAGCAAAATTGCACAGTAATTATCGTAAAAGGTATAAATTTAGCGGTGGTTTCGATTTTAAATATGCCATGAGCATTTACGGTGAAAAAGGATTGGATACGTATTCCCGGTCGCCGCAATTTCAGGTAACCTGGCAACACAGTCAAGATTCGAAAGCCAATCCGTACCGTACTTTTTCGGCCAGTGTAAATTTTTCTACCAGCGGATACGACAAACGAAATTCAACTTCGGCACAAAATTATTTACGGACGCAAAAATCATCAAGTATTTCGTATACCCGCAAATTCGAGAATTCGCCGTTTAACTTGTCTGTGAATGCCAGGCATTCTCAAAACTCTTCAGATACAACCATTACCTTGTCGTTACCCGAAATGACATTTAGTATGGCAAAAATCTATCCTTTCAGAAAAAAAACCAGAAGCGGACCGTTAAAATTCTACGAGAAATTTGGTATTAATTATACCGGAAATATTAAAAATAACATCACGGCCAAGGAATACGATTTGCTTAAGCAGAAATTCCCGCAGGATTGGAAGAATGGTATCAAACACAATATTCCGATTTCTTTTCCAAGTTTTAATCTGGCTAAATATATCAATGTTAGTCCAAGCATTGGGTACAACGAAAAATGGTATTTCAACAAAAAGAATTATACTTATTACGAAGAAGGTGGCTTTGATAATGAGTACGGTATTCCAAGCACCGTGAAAGTGGACACGATCAGGGGATTAAACCGGGTGTACGATTATTCGTACAGTTTAAGTACATCAACTAACATTTACGGAATGTACACACCACTAAATACCAATTCGAAAATTAAAGGAATAAGACACAAATTAACACCCTCGGCAGGTTTTAGTTACCGCCCCGATTTTGGTCAGAAAAAGTTTGGATACTGGCAAGAGGTTCAAGTCGATGAAACCGGACGATTACAATATTACGATGTAAATGCCGGCGGTGTTTATGGCGGATCGCCGGGTAGGGGAGCTTCCGGAGCAATTACACTCTCGTTAAGCAACAACCTGGAAGCCAAAGTTGTTGACGTTAAGGATACCACCAGCACCGACGATGAGCAAAAATTTAAAAAAGTAAAAATTATCGATAATCTAAATTTTTCATCGTCGTATAATTTAATCGCCGACTCGTTGAATTTAGCTCCAGTTAGCATTCGAGCGCGAACAACAGTTGCCGGGGTGAGCATTAATATGGGCGGAATACTGGATCCTTACGAAGTTGAT
>JBNKOT010000581.1:0-2902 GCA_050294855.1 Draconibacterium sp.
TTTAATACTTTTTTTCTCTCCGCAATGAGGGGAGATTTCACGCAGTGAAAGAGGGGTGAAATATACGATTGCTCCTATAAACTTGTTTTTTATAACTCAAAAAAAATAATAATTATGACTTCAAAAAAATTAAATTTCGAAACCTTGCAATTGCATGCAGGTCATCAACCCGATTCAACAACCAATTCGCGTGCAGTTCCAATTTATCAAACTACTTCTTATGTTTTTAATGATGCCGATCACGCAGCAAATTTGTTTGCCTTAAAAGAGTTTGGCAATATTTACACGCGTATAATGAATCCGACTTCGGATGTGTTTGAGCAAAGAATCGCGGCGCTCGAAGGTGGAGTGGCAGCACTGGCAGTGGGGTCGGGACACGCGGCGCAATTCTTAGCGTTTAATACCATTTTAGATATTGGCGACAATGTGGTTGCTTCTCCGTATTTATACGGTGGTTCGTACAATCAGCTTAAAGTTTCGTTTAAACGACTTGGCATTGAAGCTCGCTTTGCAGAAAATCTGGAAGCTTCGTCTTTCGAAAAATTGATCGACGAAAATACCAAAGCAATTTATTTGGAAACCATTGGAAATCCTGGATTTAATATTCCCGATTTTGAGTCGGTTGCTGCGGTGGCAAAAAAACACGACATTCCGTTTATTGTCGATAATACGTTTGCCGGGGCAGGTTATCTTTTCCGTCCGATTGAACACGGTGCCGATATTGTAGTTGAATCTGCTACCAAATGGATTGGCGGACACGGAACAAGTATCGGTGGTGTAATAGTCGATGCCGGAACATTTAATTGGGGCAACGGAAAATTCCCGGGATTCACTGAACCTTCTGAAGGTTATCACGGACTAAAATACTGGGATGTATTTAATCCTGACGGACCGTTCGGAAACATCGCATTTATTATTAAAGCCCGTGTTGAAGGTCTACGCGATTATGGCGCAGCTTTAAGTCCTTTTAATTCATTCCTGCTGATTCAGGGATTGGAAACACTGTCGCTCAGAATGGATCGTCACGTTGAAAATACGCTGGCGCTTGCAAAATGGTTAGAGCAACATCCGAAAGTGGAAAGTGTAAATTATCCAGGTTTGGAGAGTCATGAATCTTATGCAAATGCAAAAAAATATTTGCCAAAGGGTGCCGGCGGCGTTCTATCTTTTATTGTAAAAGGAAGCAAAGAATCGGCAAACACGGTGGTGAACAGTTTGGAATTGGTGAGTCACCTGGCAAATGTTGGAGATGCGAAAACGCTGATTATTCAGCCAGCAGCAACAACACATCAACAATTGCCCGAAGAAGCTCAAATTGCAGCCGGTGTTTACCCGACTCAACTGCGTGTAAGTGTGGGCTTAGAACACATCGACGATATTAAAGCCGACTTTGAGCAGGCACTTGCAAAAGTTGATTAATTTTGTAAAATAGTACAAAGTTGTAAGTAGTGAGTATTGAGAAGAAAACAAAAGTAGATCTAAAACGTCATTCCGAACTTGTTTCTGAATCCTTTAACTTTAAAGGTGCTCAAATAATGAGTATAACGTTTTGTCAAACCATGTTTCTCACTACTCACTACTCGGTACTCATTACTTACTTCTAAATAATAAAAAATGCCTTTAAATATTCAAGATAAATTACCGGCAATTAAATTGCTTGAAGCAGAAAATATTTTTGTGATGAACGAATCGAAAGCTTCGCATCAGGATATTCGTCCGTTAAAAATTATTATTCTGAATTTAATGCCCTTAAAAATTTCGACAGAAACCGATTTGTTGCGTTTGCTATCAAATTCGCCACTTCAAATCGAAATCGATTTTATGAAAATTAAAGGGCACACGCCTAAAAATACACCATCGGAACACATGCGTACTTTTTATCGGAATTTTGAAGAGCTGAATGGTAAAAAATACGATGGAATGATTATTACAGGCGCGCCGGTTGAGCAGCTCGAATTTAATCAGGTTACATATTGGGATGAAATGAAACAAATTCTCGATTGGGCAGAACATCATGTCACATCAACTTTGTTTATTTGCTGGGCGGCACAAGCGGCACTTTTTCATTATTATGGTGTACCTAAATATCCGCTCGAAAAGAAAAAATTTGGAGTGTTCGAACACCGGCTGACCCACTCTAAATTGCCAATTTTTAGGGGGTTCGACGATTTGTTTTATATTCCGCATTCTCGTCATACCGAAGTAAAAGCGGCTGACATTAAAAAAATAAAAGCCTTAAAAATTATTGCAACTTCAGAAGAGGCGGGTGTTTCGATTGTAAAAGCGAAAAACGGTAGACAACTTTTTATAACGGGGCATTCCGAGTATTCGCGACATACTTTGGATGCGGAGTACAAACGCGACAAAGAAAAAAATCTTCCGATCGATCTTCCACTGAATTATTACCTGGATAATAATCCTGAGAATTTGCCTCTGATGCGTTGGCGCTCAACGGCAAACCTATTGTTTTCCAACTGGTTAAATTATTACGTGTATCAGGAAACTCCGTACGATCTGGAGCAAATTACTTAGTTGTGTGTCCCATTTTTATTGATGATTTTAGAGAAACTTATAAACCATCGTAAAATTGAAAAAAATCCAGATCTTATACTGTTGTCGTTCTTTTGATTGCCGGTTCGCTGAATGCTCAAAATTGTGATTCGGTTTCCGGAGCCACACAAAATGCAGATGGCAAAAAAATGAATCTGGAGCAATTTAAAAATTCAACCGAAAATACCACCTTTTTTACGGTTGAAAATTTCTGATTTACCATTGATAAAATATGACGCTTAAATAAGCGGAGCCGATTCAATTTTGAATTGGCTTTTTTATTGATCTGATCTTTCGTATACTCGCGATTTAACAGTAATTTTGAAGGAAGGAAATAATTAAATCAATAATA
>JBNKOT010000582.1:0-2244 GCA_050294855.1 Draconibacterium sp.
AAATCATCTTTATCGGCATCGATTTCGCAATAATAAATGGTCGCCAAACCAAAACCCGCATCAATCATTTTTTCGATGGCCCAGCGATTGCTGCGAACGCCTCTCGACTGCTCGGTTAACTGATGATTTATAATACCTACAGACGGATCGTTTTGTGCCCACGCATTCGAAATTATTATTTCCACATCTTTAGAAACCGTATGATTTCCTTTAAAATTATAGCCCAAAAACAAAGGTGCTTTTTCAAGATTTTTGGGCAGATAAATTAAAATAGTGAAATCGAGTCTTAAATCTCCTTTCTGAAAAGAAAGTTCTACTTGTTTTCGTTTTGCTTTTCCATGAATTGCATCGTTGCTTTCTTCAACCACATTAAACGCTGTGATTTCCAGTTCGCCGGGAATTTCGCCATATATATTTTGAGAAAAAAAATTGAGCAACTCGGGTCGTCGTGTTTTCTCCCATTTTTTTACGCTATTTATCTTTTTCCCACCAAATGCTTTTAAGGGTTTAGGAACCACAAAATTTGGAACCTTGCTTTCGTCGTAATTTATATCCGATTGAGCAAAATCTAGTTGCGCAATAAAAACAAGAATAAGAATGAGCGATAAATACTTCATTGATTGATAAACTTCAGGTGTTAATATTTTTGCAAAAGCTTCAGTAGTTTTTTATCGAGTTGATGTCCATGCCAATCTTCGTAATTCACATCTTTCCGTTGCGAATCGAGCAAGCCAAAAGTTCCGCGAAACTCCCAAAGTCCCCAACCTATTCCGTTTTCGGTTAGCACGCTCAGCACATCCTCGAACCAGGCAAGAAATACTTCGTGCGGCGTTTCGTTCCAACAGCCACATTCTCCACAATGTACACCAACTCCGTTTTTCACTGCTTCAATCCATGGAGCATAAAATTTTTCGAGACTCTTTTTATTGAATTCCTGACCATCGATTTTGCCCGGCCAAACCACTTCCGGTGCGTCATCGGGATTTTCGAAAACCCACGGTGCCCGATAGTGCGAAATGTAATGCGGAAAGTATCCGCGACAACTTTGCCCGATATCCAAATCGAAGATTTCGGGAATTACATCGCTGCCCACATTATTTCCATCGGCAACTACCATCCGATCGGGATTGTATTTTCTGATTTCCTTTAACGATTTTAAAGCTACTTCGCGATAAATTTCTCCGGGAACCGGGCCTCGCTCCGAGTATTGATCATTCATATCTTTGCGTGTGCAGGGTTCATTCACCAAATCGAAACTGATCTGATTACGCGATTTTCCTGCAAAACGTTTCGCCCACATTCCCCAATGAAAGTAAAATGCGTCTTGTGCTTCTTTGTCTTCCCACAAATTGTAAGGTTCGTTAAATCCTGCATTCACACAAAATCCGGGTGCGCGATGCAAATCCAGACTCACATGTAATCCGTATTTATTGGCACGATCAACCAAATCGCTGACTTCATCAACAACTTTTTCATCGATATTAACTACGTCGTCGGGTGTGATACTTTTAGGCGGGTCGAATTTTACATAACGTGGATAAGCCATTGGAAGCCTAACAAAATCGAAGCCCCAATCGGCCATCCATTTTAATTCTTCGTCGCTTGTAATTCCCCGGTTATTACTTCTAGATGGTGAAAAATAGTCGAGCAGGTTAAATCCCCGCCAACGAGATAATTTATTAGAAATTGAATTTGAAAAATCGGTGGCTGCAAGGTTTCCGGCAACTCCAATTCCGGCAGTTGCAAGACCTGCCGTTTTTATAAAGTTTCGACGTTCCATTTTTAGGTTATTGGTTTGAGTTAAAGATAATACTTAAAAATGAAAGTAAAACCGGAAGTGTAAATTTTTGCGGTTTAAACCCAAATCGGATAAAATGGCTAAAACCAAATGAATGTGTGCAGGACGCCCCCGACATAAATGTCGGGGTTAATCAATTTCTTAATTTTGCATCCATTAAAAGAAACAAATGCATAAAACCAACTCCACTTATTTGCTTAATTGCTCGATGCTGTCAATTCTGCGCATCATTTCCATACACATCCGACCGTTATGGTACGGCGCTTTCCATGGACTCACTTTATCGGTCTTCATCGATTTCAAACCTGAATCGACTCCCCAAAACCATTCGCCGTTTTTATGATCCACAATGTATTTTTGAATAAATGCCCAGCTGTTTTCGAAGTGTTCGAAATACTCCTCTCGATCAGAAATCTGCCAGGAATTAAAAAATCCCAACACTGCTT
>JBNKOT010000583.1:0-2781 GCA_050294855.1 Draconibacterium sp.
AAATTTGAGTTTGCCACATATTTCGTTAAAAAACAATACCGATAATCAGGCGCAACTCACTACACAAAATCTAATCGCCAACCTCTACGATTTTAGAACACCACTGGGCAGAAATCACGAATTAAAAATGGCGCAGTTAGATTTTAACCGGTCGAAACGAAACATAAAAATTTCGCAACTCGAAGTAAATCCGTTTACCACCACAAAATCAGATAATCGGTTTACCATTTCGGTTCCCGAAATAACCATGACAAATTTCGATATTGACGATGCACTTAAAAACAGCTTTTTTAAGTTTGACAGAATTCAGTTTAAAGCCCCACGAATTGCCATCGAAGTGGTTGATTCGATAAAAGGAGACAAACTTGAATTTGCCAGAAATCTCGATTTATATCCATTTGTTGAATCGTATGTCGATAAAATTGAAGTTCAGGAAGTTCAGCTTCAAAAAGTTGATTTAAATTTTAACTGGTTCGAAAAAGAACTGATCGATAAACAGTTTAATTTTAACTTTAAAGAAATTGCAATTGGAGAAGATATTAAAAGTCAGAACCTGCTGAATTCACAAGAATTCGAACTTTCAACTACCTTTTTAAAAACCAAAAGTAAAGACGGATTGTATGAATTTACCGCCGATTCGTTAATATATAATTCGGCGAAACATAATACCATTTTAAAAAATATCGAGGTTAAACCACTGCTTACAAAAACCGAATTTCATCGAAAAATTAATTTTCAAACCGACTATGTTTCGGTAAAAACAGCTTTTGTTGAATTAAAAAACATCGACGAAAACCAGTGGATAAAAAATAAAATTCTCGAGGCAAAAATGTTTGTCGTTGGAAAAAGTCAGCTCGAAATTTTCCGAAATAAACGCTTAATATTTAACACAAATCAACGACCACCGTGGCCACACGATTTATTAAGCGAAATAAAACAGGCTTTTGTTTTCGACTCGGTAATTTTAATGCCTTCGACTGTAAAATACAGCGAGCTGCTCGACATCACCGATCAACCGGGATTTGTATCGTTTACCAATCTGAAATTTAAAACCGGAAGACTTTCGAATATCCCCAAATTGATAGAGATAAATCCAAAACTCGAATTAGATGCTTCGGCGAATCTTTACAACAGCGGACTGCTTTCCATTCATTTCGATTTCAATTTGCAGCCCGGCAATTACAAACATACTGCGGCTGGGAGTTTATCGCCAATGTCGCTGCTTCCATTTAATAATATGATCGATAAATCGGTGCCAATTTCAATCGAGTCGGGGAAAATAAATCGCCTCGATTTCGAAATCGTTTTTAACGAAACCAAATCGGAAGGTTTGCTTTATCTCGGATACGACGACTTTAAAATTACGGTGCTCGACTTGAGCGGGAATGCAAAAAAGAAATCTAAATTCGCCTCTTTTTGGGCCAATAATATGATCTTGAATTCAAAAAGTCCAAAAGGAGAAATACTGCTTCCAACCCATATTTCGTATGAAAAAGACATTCAGCGATCGATTATAAACTACTGGTGGAAATCGCTTTATTCGGGTGCCAAAGAAACAATCGGAATAAAACCAACAGAATAATGTCGATAATAAATTACATTCGCCCTCCACGAAAAGTAACTTATTCCTCTTTTTTTAACTATTTTTGATTTCGAATTAAAAAAGAAAATGCCATGAGATTAAATAATATTCGCAATATTGTTGTTTTTGTTTTGTTGTTAACAGCTTTTTCGGCCTGCGACCTGTTTAAAAAAGATGAACCGACCAAACCTAACGATCAGTTTTTGGTGAGTTTCGAAAAGGTAACAACCTATTTACCTACTTTAATTAAATCCATTCTCGATCCTTACGCCAACGCTTATCCCGAAATTGTGCCGATTCTCGATAAATTAGAATACAGTGTTTCGGTCTACAAAATTGCTTACAACACTACTTTTGAAGGAAACACTGTACTTGCATCGGGTCTGGTTTGTATTCCTCATGCCGACGGAGTGGTGCTTCCGGTTTTAAGTTATCAAAACGGCACCAATACTTTACACAGCAATGCACCGTCGGTAAACCCAGGCAATGAATTGTATTTACTTTTGGAATTTATGGCTTCGTCGGGTTTTATAATTACGATTCCTGATTACCTGGGTTTTGGAACTTCTTCGAACATGGCTCATCCGTATTTGCACAAAGAGTCAACCGTACAAACTGTTCTCGACATGCAACGTGCCGTAAAAGAACTCATCAAAAATAACCTGAATGAAGAAATTGGTGTAGAAATGAGCAACGATTATTACATCACCGGATATTCTCAGGGCGGCTGGGCAACCATGGCAGTTCAAAAAGAAATTGAAGAAAATTATGCAGATGTTTTTAACTTAAAAGCCAGTGCATGTGGCGCCGGACCTTACGATTTAAAATACATCAACGAATATGTACTGAATTTGGAAACGTATCCAATGCCCTACTTTTTAGGTTATATTTTTAACAGCTATTATAACCTGGAGGAAATGGCAACTCCAATCAGCGAATTTTTTAATTCGCCTTACGACGAAAGAATTCCAACCTTATACGACGGTACAAAAGCCGGCGAAGAAATAAATAATAATCTTGTGGAACAAGTCTCGTTGTTGTTTACCGAAGATTACATCAATTATTACAATGTTGCCGAAAAATATTCATCGATGCAATATATGCTTGGCGAGAACAGTGTTTCTGCCTGGAAAACGGTAACTCCAACATTACTATTACACGGAACTGATGATACATTTGTACCTCCAACCGGAACCAAT
>JBNKOT010000584.1:0-2556 GCA_050294855.1 Draconibacterium sp.
CCGCTGCACCCACTTTTCGTTTTAGCAAATGTCCGTTGGCGCGAGTAACATAACCCACAATATCTATCAGCGCTTTTACCTCGGTTGTAACATCGGCAAAATAAACGGGCGAACCAATAATAATTCCATCGGCTTCAATCATTTTTTCGATGCAATAATTCAGGTGATCGTTTTTTATGTGGCATTTCCCATTTTGTATTTCCTTGCACTTTCCACAAGCGGTACAACCGTGTACAATTTTGTTTCCGAGTTGAATCATTTCCGTTTCAATTCCTTCTTTTTGAAGTTCGGAAAAAACAGTATCGATTAAAATTTTTGTGTTTCCTTTTCGTCTTGGGCTGCCGTTAAATGCTACTACTTTCATGATAATGAAATGATAAATTGATAAATGGAGAAATTGCTAAACTGTAGTATTGCTAAATTGAAAAACTGATAAATTGAAATGCTTTTTAATTCAATATTTTATTTTTTATTCCTGCATTTCTTCATTCTGTCCTTTTTTACTTATTGTCCAAAAACAAACGAAATTATATTTGCGCCCATTTTTAGTGCTTTTTCGCGAAGTTCTTGCGGGTCGTTATGTACTTCAATGTCTTCCCAACCATCTCCTAAATCTGTTTCGTAGGTATACAAACAAACCATCCGGTCTTCAATAAAAAGTCCAAAAGCCTGTGGTGGTTTCATGTTGTGTTCGTGTATCTTCGGAACGCCTTTATTAAAACCGTATTTCTGATGAAAAATCGGGTGCGAGGGTGGAAGTTCAACAAATTCTTGATCGGGAAAAACCTTTTTCATTTCGCGGCGGAAATATTCATCTAAACCGTAATTGTCGTCGCAATGAAGAAAACCTCCACCTTCAAGATAATTTCTCAAATTAATTGCTTCGTTTTCAGAAAAAATAATATTTCCGTGGCCGGTTAAATGGACAAAAGGATAATTATAAATTTCGGCGCTGCCAATTTCAATGGTCGATGGTTCGGAGAAAATATTGGTGTTAATGTTCTGATTACAAAATTTGATCAGATTCGGTAATGCGGTTGGATCGGAATACCAGTCGCCGCCGCCATTGTATTTTAATAAAGCAATTTTTACACCTTGATTTTGACTGAATGTAATACTACTTATCGATAATAGAAACAAAACAATTAAACTTCGCATGTTTAAATTTTTTCGAAAAATACGATTACTCGGTGAATTGCAAAAATGAATAGCAAAAGAATACTTATTTTGATTATTTATTTGTTATTTAAGACTAGGTTTTGTAGGTAGTCCAAATTATTGTAATATTTTTACCAATCAAAGATTGTCAAACCTTTTTCAATGCTTTTTAATTCGATTGAATTTGCCATATTTTTACCGGTGGTTTTTATTTTGTACTGGTTTGTTACAAACAATAATCTAAAGATTCAGAATGTCTTATTACTTGCATCCAGTTATTTCTTTTATGGATGGTGGGATTGGCGTTTTTTATCCTTGATTGCATTTAGTACAATCGTTGATTTTTTTGTTGGAATCCAACTGGGAAAAACAAATGTCAAGTCAAAAAGAAAGTGGCTTTTGTTGACCAGTATATTTGTTAATATTGGTTTTCTGGCCTGTTTTAAATATTTCAATTTCTTTTCGGAAAGCTTTTCGGAGCTATTCACTTTATTTGGAAAACATATCGATCCAACGCGGCTGAATGTGATTCTTCCGGTTGGAATTAGTTTCTATACTTTCCAGACTTTAAGCTATTCTATCGATGTTTACAAAGAGAAATTGAAACCGTCGAAAGATTTTATTGCATTCGGTGCTTATGTGAGTTTTTTCCCACAGTTAGTCGCCGGACCAATTGAACGTGCTACAAAACTTTTGCCTCAATTTAATGTTAAAAGGATTTTTGATAATAAAAAGGCTGTTGATGGATTGCGACAAATATTATGGGGACTGTTTAAAAAAATTGTAATTGCTGATAATTGTGCCGGATACGTCAACGATATTTTTACCAATTCTTCTCAATATTCGGGAAGTGTACTGATGCTCGGAGCAGTTTTGTTTGCTTTTCAGATTTATGGCGATTTTTCGGGGTATTCTGATATTGCAATCGGAACAGCACGTTTGTTTGGTTTTAATTTGATGCGAAATTTTGCCTTTCCTTATTTTTCAAGAGATATCGCAGAATTTTGGCGTCGCTGGCATATTTCTCTTTCTTCCTGGTTTCGCGATTATGTATATATACCGCTAGGAGGTAGCAGAGGTTCTACGTGGATGAAGGTAAGAAATACACTAATTATTTTTCTTGTAAGTGGTTTTTGGCACGGTGCCAATTGGACTTTTGTGTTTTGGGGATTGCTACATGCCTTATTTTTTATGCCATTATTAATTATAAAACGAAATAGAAAAAATGTAGATCAGGTGGCTGGAAAAAGCTTTTTCCCTACTCTAATTGAAACGTTTCAAATGCTGGTAACATTTTTGCTAACTACTTTGGCCTGGGTGTTTTTTAGAGCAGAAAATATTAAACATGCTTTTTTGTATTTGTCCGGAATATTTAAGAAAGACTAGATCGGAAGAGCG
>JBNKOT010000585.1:0-3620 GCA_050294855.1 Draconibacterium sp.
TTAATTTTATATCGAACTCAGGTTATTAATCAAAAGCTGAAAAACATATCAGCAGATTATCTAAATACTTTAGGTTTCAATTAAAGATATGCACACAAAATGTTAAACAAGTAGTTTTAGTATCAAAATATAAAGATTATCGTATTTTTAAGCTCAAATGAAAAAACTGCATCATCCGATATTCTGCCAAATTACCAAAGCTCTAATGGTAATTGTTTTTATGAGTTCAACACTGCCGGTTTTTGCGAAAGCACCTTTATTAACAGCGAGAGAATTGTCTTTTCCACCACCAAAAATTATTAGAACTTGTTGTTCTTTTGGAGCAGATATTAGAATCTCGGGCATTCCGTTTGTAAAAAAAACAGATATTACTTCAATCGATGAAATTGGAGCACACCATTACCTTGGAAATATCGAAGAAAACAATGGAAACATTTACACAAAAAGAGGAGGTTTTTTAGATCTGGGGCATTTGCGCGATTGTGCCGACTGGACTGCCTATTTATATCAGCTGATTCTTGCAAGTAAAGAAAACAAGGAATTGGAGATAATCCATTTGGGAAATGAAGGTGGTTCAAAAATATTGGAGTTAAAAATTCCTGAAGACCTCGAAGATTGGGAAACCATTGAACTTGCAGGAAAAATTGCTTATGATTTGTCGTTGTGGCACGAAATTGCAACATGGTACGGAACTTCCTATGTTCCTTTGGTTCCGGAGCGTTATTCAAGTTTTTCTCCCGAAGATTTATATTCAAACTTGTTAGGAGTTCATTTGGGAATGGCAGCAATAAAAAGCGATTTAGAGTACAACGAAGCAATGACCGTCTTACTTTCGGAAATGTTGGATAGTTTGGACGCTGTTACAAGTCAGGAAGAAACCTACGATGCAATGGTGCTGGTTGATGATATCTGGTACACCAGTCAGAAACGTTTGCCAAATAAAAAACTACTGGTAAAAAGATACCTCGATTCCTATTCGTTTTTAACGCCCTGGCTTGTTCCGGGATTAGAAAGTAACCGTGCACCGGTTGTTTTAAATAAACCAGATTCGGCACTCTCCGATTTATACGAACTTCAGGTAAATTTAAATTTTAGATTTCCGGTAAAAACAATTTTCCCCAACGAAAAAAACAAAACCATTACCCAAAATGATTTTAGTTTATTAACCGAACAAATTCAAAAAGAATTAAAAACCTTAGATAAACGCAGAGAAATACATCTGCAAAAAGTCGAAAACCGAAAAGAAAAAAGGAACAATTAGATACTAAACAGGAATCCGATTTGTAGTGCAAGCGATAAATTCAGCAAAATAAAAAACGCATATTTAATTTTAACACGAACTAATTTTATTTCCAAGGTGATTATAAACTGAACAAAAAAAAACTATTCCGGATCGCGGAATAGTTTTAAAAAAGATTACCTCATCTCTATCGAATTGTCAAATTGGGTCTGTAATCGAGTATAATTCTATTTTCAATTTAGAAAAATACCCACATCGTATTTTAAATATCTTTACTGAACGTATTGTCATTATTAATGATTCAAAGTAAAGCATAAAACACGATCGAAAAACAAAACAGTAGCTGAAAATGAAAGGATAAATTACTGAAAAATCAATCAGCATAAATTCTACAGCTGGTTCAGAAATGATTCCGAACTGTCATTATTGTGAAAAATACCCCCTGTTTATCCGGTTCTTTTCGAAAGCTGCAAACTTTTATCATTCAGTCAATCATTTCATTATATTTGCCGGCTGATTTTTAGATTCAAAAATATGATTTCAATCGACGGGCTGGCAGTGGAGTTTGGAGAAACCACCTTATTTAAAAACATCAACTTTGTAGTGAACGACAAAGACCGCATTGCTTTGATGGGCAAAAACGGAGCAGGAAAATCGACTTTGCTTAAGATTTTGGCCGGAGTACAAAAACCGTCGGGAGGAAAAGTGTCGGCACCCAAAGATGCTGTAATTGCCTATTTACCGCAACATTTAATGGTCGACAACAAACGTTCTTTATTCGACGAAGCATCGCAGGCTTTTTCTGAGGCATTAAACATGCAAAAAAAGCTCAACGAATTAAATCATCAACTCACTGTTCGCACCGATTATGAATCGGAAGAATACACCAAAATAATTGAACAGGTTTCTGAATTCAGCGAAAAACTCTACAGTCAGGGCGAAGCAAATTACGATGCCGAAGTAGAAAAAATATTATTGGGACTCGGATTCGATCGCAAAGACTTTCAGCGCCTAACCAGCGAATTTAGCGGTGGCTGGCGCATGCGAATCGAATTGGCAAAATTACTGCTTAAAAAACCGGACCTAATTTTATTAGATGAACCCACCAACCACCTCGATATAGAATCGGTGCAGTGGCTCGAAGAATTTTTAATTAACAATGCACAGGCGGTAATCGTAATTTCGCACGATCGCACTTTTGTCGATAACATAACGAACCGTACCATCGAAGTTACTATGGGTAGGATTTACGACTACAAGGTTAATTACAGTCAGTACCTACAATTGCGCGAAGAACGGCGCGAACAGCAGCAAAAAGCATTCGACGAACAAAAAAAGATGATTGCAGAAACACAACAGTTTATCGAACGATTTCGGGGAACTTACTCTAAAACACTGCAAGTACAATCGCGAGTAAAAATGCTTGAGAAATTAGAAATTCTGGAAGTTGACGAAGTCGACAGTTCGCACCTGCGTTTGCGTTTTCCACCCTCTCCCCGATCTGGAAATTACCCGGTAATTGCCGATCAGGTTGGAAAAAGTTACAACGGAAACCTTGTTTTTTCAAATGCAACATTTAGCATTCATCGCGGCGAAAAAGTTGCTTTCGTGGGCAAAAACGGCGAAGGAAAAACAACACTGGTAAAAACGATTATGGGCGAAATCGATTACGATGGAAATTTATCACTCGGCCATAATTCGCTCATCGGATATTTTTCGCAAAACGAAGCTTCTTTGCTAGACGAAAAACTTACCATTTTTCAAACCATCGACGACGTGGCAAAAGGCGACATCCGGACAAAAATCAAAGATATTCTGGGAGCTTTTATGTTTGGTGCCGACGACTGGGATAAAAAAGTGAGTGTACTTTCGGGAGGAGAACGCACCCGGCTTGCTATGATAAAATTATTGCTCGAACCGGTGAATCTTTTAATTCTCGATGAGCCAACCAATCATCTCGACATGCGCACCAAAGACATTTTAAAACAGGCTTTAATCGAGTTCGATGGCACATTGATTCTGGTTTCTCACGACCGCGATTTCCTCGACGGATTAACCAATAAAATCTTCGAATTTGGAAATAAGCGTGTAAAAGAACACGACGAAACCATCAGCGAGTTTCTCGAACGTAAAAAAATGGAACACTTAAGAGAACTCGAAAGTTAAGCAAAAAACACCCTAAATGTCTTTTTATCAAAAGATTTGAAGATTTAATTGCGGATTAAAACCAAAACTCAGCAAATAATTACGATTTCCAAGATATGATAAATATCATATCGGTGGTATTTTGCAGTTAAGAAATTACTGCTTATTATTGCTTCATAATACCATTTCTGGTATTGTGTGTTTGGGGGTTAACATTTAGGAGGGCAACTGTTGA
>JBNKOT010000586.1:0-6614 GCA_050294855.1 Draconibacterium sp.
AAAAATTTTAACCGCACTATTTGTTTCAGTTTTTCTGATTTCATTTTCGTTACCTGCAAAAAAACAAAACATAGTGGGACTTTGGAGAATGGTTTCCGGAGTAACCAATGGAGTTCAAAATCCTCCGATGACGGTTGATCGCATGCAGGAATTTAAAACAGATAACACTTTTGAAGGTAAAATTTTTCTCCCGGATGGAATTCAACCTTATAATAAAGGATTATATAGTTTGTTAAACGATTCAACAATTTTAACAGTAC
This sequence comes from Draconibacterium sp., assembly GCA_050294855.1. Taxonomy (GTDB): domain Bacteria; phylum Bacteroidota; class Bacteroidia; order Bacteroidales; family Prolixibacteraceae; genus Draconibacterium. Next base: position 261 of record JBNKOT010000586.1, read on the forward strand.
ACATAAATCCAAATGGACAGATTTCGCCCCTCTCCTATAAATACAATTTCAAAATTAAAAACGACACACTCCATCTTTTTGGATATTATATCACCGGATCGAAAGAACATCCGGGTTTATTACAACTGGTGCATCTCGATGAATTTTGGGTAAAAGAAATTCTGGAATAGGCATAAAAACAAAAAGAGTCAATTCTACCGGAATAGTTTTTTAGAAATCTTGATTAGTGCGATTAATACCGGCACAATTAAAATAAGTACTGTTATTGTAATCCAAACAAAAAATCGACTTTTGTTGTCGAAGTTAAACATCCAGTTTCCGGCTAAGGAATATGAAATAAGTCCCCAGAAAAGAGTAAGAAATACATTTCCATACAGAATAAACCGTAAAACCCGATCGAATAAATTGTTTGTTTTGAATGAAATATTGAAGAAAAACAGCAACTCAAAAACTACAATAAACAGCCACGAAATAACTGTCCCGGCCGGAATTGAATTTTAATTGTCGATGGAAAGCGTTAACAATTCGGGTTGAAAAAAAACAAGAGAAGCTAAACCAAGTAGTAAAATTGGGAGAACAATGTTCTTTATGAATTTCATGATTTCTGCATTTCAACAGTCATCGGAAGACGCTTCCATTCGCGATACAACACAAAACCAACCGCCATTGCCGACATGGTATCAGCAATTGGATACGACAACCAAATCCCATCAATTCCCCAAAATCCAGGAAGGATTAAAAGTAAAGGAATCAGTCCGATTACCTGCCGAAATAAAGTGGCAAACATGGCCAATTTTGCTTTTCCAACAGCCTGAAAAAAGTTGGATGCAACCACCTGAAATCCTACAATTGGCAAGGCAAGCAGTAATAAGCGAAGTCCGCGAACCGCAATTACATATAAATCGTTGTTATCGTTATTAAATAGTTTTACAATAACACCCGGAATTGTCTGAATCAAAATAAAAGCACTAACAGCAATTATTGTTGAAGCAACCAACGAAATTCTTAAAGTTTCTTTGATTCGCTCAACCGATTTTGCACCAAAATTAAATCCGATGATTGGCTGCGCCGCCATATTAATTGCCACAATGGCCATAATAAACAGTGTCACCACCGAATTGATTATTCCCATTGCACCAACGGCAAGGTCGGTTCCGTAATCAATCAATTTTATATTAAGTAATCCTTGAACAAAACTATTGGCAATTTGCATGGTAAAAGGTGCCATTCCGATGGCAATAATCTGAACCATAATTTTCCAATTTAAGCGGATGTGATTGCTTCGAAGTTTTACCACCGATCGTTTACTTCTAAAATGAATCAAAACCCAAACCATTAAAACGAACATCGAAATAATGGTGGCATAGGCAGCTCCTTTTACACCCATGTCGAGCCAAAAAATAAATATGGGATCCAGAATCAGGTTGACCACCGAGCTTAAAATCATCGATATCATAGCGATACGCGCATTTCCTTCAGAACGAATTACGTTGTTCAACGAAAACCCAATGACCATAAAAGCGACTCCACTGAGTACAATATTCAGGTAATCGTTGGCATATTGAAACGTTTCGTCGGTTGCCCCAAAAGAATTTAAAATTGGTCGTTTTAAAAGATAAGTTACGATCATAATAATTATCGAAACCACAATCATCAAAAAGAAACCCGTTCCCAGAGTTTGTTCAGCAGCGTCTAAATCTTTTTTGCCCATATTAATCGAAACATAAACACCGGTTCCAATCCCGATTAACATACCAAAACCCATCATAATTAACATTACCGGGAAAATAATTGAAATTCCGGAAAGTGCTTCTGCTCCCACTCCCTGACCAATAAAAATACGATCGACGATGTTATAAAGCGCATTTACGAACACTCCGATAAATGCCGGAATAAAATATTTCAGCAAGAGTTTGCCTATTTTGGCGTCGCTTAGTTCGTTAATGTTTTTCATGAATTTTGCAAATGTAAAGATTAATGGGGAACATAAAAATTGCCGCCTCGATTTAAATCATTAAATGTAACTTTGCAGCAACAAAATTTTATTTCAATGGAAAAAATAAATCAAACCATCAAAACAAACCTTTTTTCGACCAACACAGCAACAGTTGTATCGGCAATCGAAGAGATCAAACAAAAGGGGAACAAACTCTACCTTCCAATACTTTTCGATTTGTTAAATTCCAACCCGGAATCTGAAGTTGAAACCGAAATAAAATCGCTGCTTGCAACAGTAAAAGACAAAGAATCAGTTTCGGTTTTTATGCATGTTTTTGAGGAAAGAAAATACCGTCCGATCTGGAAAAAAGTATTAACAACCTGCTGGCAAAACGGCTTGGATTTTAGCGATTACACGGCAACTATTACACAACTTGTGATTCATGAAGACTGGGAAATTGCTTTCGAAGCTTTTACGATTATCGATAATTTTGAATTTCTGCCTGATGAAAAAACAATTGCCGAAACCCGCGATATAATTGCAAAAGCACTTGAAACTGCCGACGACCAAAAAACCTATTTTCTTCAGGAAATCCTCACAAAATTAAGCTGAAACAATTTTTCTGTTTTACCCGGATAAAACAATCCATAATTTTAAATGAATAAAATCCGTGTCGGAAAAGTAAGTCTGTGTAGATTCGTAATTTCGTCAAACTAAATCGAGAAAAGATTTTAATGATTCGCAGTTTTGTATTTCATTACTTTGCACGCCGTCGCACGTTCCCGAAAATTACACCACCGACGACTTTTGCGGCCCTTTACAATTTCGCCAAATTTGCTCAACCAACAACAAGCGAGTTTTAAACAATTAAACCTTGGTGTTTACCTGATTGAGCAATCGTTATTATTTGGTGGCTGATACCGCAACAACATCGACATTCGTCCGCATGCGATTATTTTTCTGTCCGGATTTGCCAAAGAAAAATTTCAATTCGGATATAGTTTCGATTTTACACGTTCAAAATTATCGAATTACAGCCACGGCTAACACGAAATATCGCTTACCTTTTTAGGGGGAACAAAGATGAAAAACCGATAAGAAATAAATTATTGGTCCCGATGCTCTGATCAATAACTTTTGGCGACTGCTGACAATTCCCAGGGAACAACAAAATGCTGTTCGGATTCGGGTTTTACATTTGCTTTTTTTACAGAATAACCCTTGAAAATTTGAAAATCGGTCCTTGCGATTGCCCTGTACAATTTTTTTCCTTTCTTCATAGCTTCTATATTTATCAGAAAAGATAAACCTTTTTCAGCTAAATAGCAAAAAAAACAAACATAATTTACTGAATATTAATGTTTTAAAGATCATTTTCTTGATTAGAAAACCAAAGTAACAACTCCTTGCTGTTCATGATTTTTTCCTAAAAAATCGCGATACTGAATGATGCAGGTGTAAACACCGGCGGGGGCAAAATTGCCGTTTTTCATTTTGCCGTCCCAGCCGTTACTTTGTCTTTCCGATTCAAAAAACAATTCACCCCAGCGATTAAAAATTTGCAGGAGATAACTTTTTTCGATCAGTCCTTCGGAATAAATTCGAAATTCGCGATCTTCTTCCAAAGTGGCGTTAGGAGAAAAAACATTAGGCGGAAACAGCTTATCGAAGACCACCGAAATTTGACGCCTGGTGGTATTGGTGCAACCAAAATGGAATCGGAACAATATGGAATGGGAATAATGTCGGGATTAATAACTTGAGGCGGAAGTGTATCGGGTTGCAAAAAACAAAACCGGCATGCCCGAGTAGTAAAAACAACAATACCAGGTATACCGGTTTCAATATCATTCTAATTCGCTTTATTTCCGATTCGAAAAGTATTTCATAAACTGAGCTCGTTCGTAAACCATCGGATCTGGAATATTTTTGTACGACAAGCGGCCACGAAAATCTTCAATTTTTTTGAAGTTCCATTTTTTCATAAAGTTTTCGATGTCTTTAATCATTTCAGTCACAACATCGGCACCATTGATGTACAATGTTGAACAAAGTTGTGCAACCTGTGCACCGGCAAGAATTTGTTTTATTGCCGCATTCCCGTCGTGAATTCCGGTTGACGCAGCAATATCTAATTTTGTAACTTTTGAAGAAATAAGGCCCACCCAACGCAACGAACGACGAAGATCTGATGGCGAACTAAACACTTCGGAAGAGGCTAATTCGAGTTTATCCAAATCGATATCGGGTTCGTAAAAACGGTTAAACATTACAACCCCGGAAGCACCATTTGCCTGAAATTTGTCGGCCATCCCCAGAATATTACTATGATTCAAACCAAATTTTACCGAAACCGGAATATTAATCTGACTTCTGACTTTTCGTAAAACATCGAGGTATAATTGCTCAACTACACCCGACTTTTCGTTTCTTTCGGTTGGGAGATAAAAAATGTTCAATTCGATGGCATCTGCACCTGCATCTTCAAAATCTTTTGCAAAGCTGGTCCATTCGTCTGCACTCACACAATTTACGCTGGCGATTATCGGAATATCAACTGCCTCTTTCACTTTTTTAAGCAAGTCGACATGTTTGGTAATTGTGTTGTCGCGCAAGTAGTTTCGAATATAGTCTTCGGCTTCTGGATAATCAGTATTCTGCTGATCTATTGTCAACATGTAACTGATCTCGTTATTGATTTGCTCCTCGAATATCGATTTTAAAACTACAGCTCCAATTCCGGCAGCTTCCAATTCTTTAATTCTCTCGATCGAACTAGTTAAACCAGAACTTGCAGCTACTAAAGGATTTTTTAATTTTAAACCTAAATATGTAGTTTCTAAATTAGCCATTATACTATTTTTAAAATTTTATATTGTAATCTATTTTCTATCTAATAATTTCGGGAACCAAAAATTTTACTCCCGACCCTGATCATTGTACTTCCTTCTTCTATCGCAATCTGATAATCGTCCGACATTCCCATCGATATTTCCTTGAAGTTTTCTGCACTCGAAAAGTATTCATTTTTAAGTATTTTAAAAATATTATTCAACACAGCAAACTCTTTTCGTATCTGTTTAATGTCGTCGGTATAAGTCGCCATTCCCATAACACCAACCACTTCAACATTTTTTAAGGCCTGGAATTCTTCGGAGATTAAAAGCACTTTGGCTTCCTCAATCGAAAGTCCGAATTTTGTGGCTTCTTCTGCAATATGAAATTGAAGTAAACAATTTATTGTTCGATTATTTTTTTTGCCCTCCTTTTCAATTACCTTCAATAATTTTAATGAATCGACACCATGAATCAAGCTGATAAAAGGAGCAATAAATTTTACTTTGTTGGTTTGTGGATGACCGATAAAATGCCACTGAATATCTTTAGGCAGTTCCTCTTGCTTTTTCACCAAATCCTGAATTTTATTCTCGCCAAAAATTCGTTGTCCCGAGTTGTATGCATCCAAAATTGCCTGGTTTGGTTTCGTTTTTGAAACCGCAACCAGTTTTACATTCTTCGGAATAGTTTGTGTAATCGTTAAAATGTTTTTGCCAATATTCATCCACTACAGAATTTGTTGTAAAAATAGAAATTATGCCCGTATAAATGGCTGATATAATTGCAATTTTTTAGGAACAAAAAATTATAACTTTGCGAACAACAAATGAAAAAATCGAAAAAAATAATAAAACGGCTGAATTCCTTTGGAAAAAAAGGTGAACCATTTGTTTTTCTCATTGATTTTGAGGGCAAAACACCACTGATTTTTTCGCCCGACGAGTTGCATCATATTTTATGGCAAACACCAAATGCTTCTAATTTTAAAGCAAAACAAAGTACGGCCGAAATAAAAAAATGGAAAACACATCCGATTTCATTTAATAAATATCAAAAAGGTTTCGACCTGATTCAATATCATATTCTGAACGGCGACACATATTTATTGAATTTTACACAGCCCACAAAAATAGATACCAATTTAAATCTCGAAACTATTTTTGAACTCAGTACAGCTCCGTACAAGATTTTGCTGAAAGATAAATTTGTCTGTTTTTCGCCCGAAATTTTTGTAAAAATTGATGATGGAAAAATCTCCTCGTACCCAATGAAAGGTACAATTGACGCCACCATCAAAAACGCAAAAGAAATTATTCTAAACGATTCGAAAGAACTTGCCGAGCACAATACCATTGTAGATTTAATTCGAAATGATTTAAGTTTGGTGGCAGAAAATGTGACGGTCGAAAAATTCAGATATCTCGATCGGATAAAAACAAGTCAACGCGATTTGTGGCAGGTTAGCTCAAAAATCACCGGCGATTTACCCGAAAATTATGGCGAAAATATTGGCGATATTATTTATACCATGTTACCGGCCGGTTCTGTTTCGGGGGCACCAAAAAAGAAAACTGTTG
>JBNKOT010000587.1:0-2680 GCA_050294855.1 Draconibacterium sp.
AATAAAAAATATTATCAAGCCAACACCACACATCCATTATTTAATGACATCAACAACATTGTAAAAAAATTTATTGGAATCGATCAAATCATCGAAAAGGTTATCGCGCAGGTTGGTAATTTAGAAATGGCTTATATTACAGGCGATTTTGCAAAAGGAATTGATTCAAAAATCATAGACCTTATGCTTATCGGGCAAAATCTGGATACAAATAGTATTAATGAATTGATTGTTAAAGCCGAAATGCACCTCGATCGGAAAGTACGTTATCTTGTTTTATCAAACGAGCAAATGAAAGACTATTTTGAAAACAAACCAATTCTATTGATCTGGAAAGCCAGTTAAAAAATTGAAAAACATAGTGGTTATAGAACGATAAAATAACAAGAATAAAATGAAAATACTTCTTACCGGAACTGCCGGGTTCATTGGGTTTCACCTCGCAAAAAAACTACTTGAAAAAGGCCACACAATTGTTGGAATTGATAACATCAACAATTACTACGATATAAATCTAAAATACGCCAGGTTGGCCGAAGCCGGAATTTCAATAGATGCGGAAGAATGGCACAAACCTGTTCAAAGTAAAATCACAAAAGATTACACCTTCATCAGAATGAATTTGGAGGACAGAGATCAGCTAAACCATTTATTTGAGACCAAAAAATTTGATGTCGTTTGCAATCTTGCTGCTCAGGCAGGCGTACGTTACAGCATTGAAAATCCGCACGCATACATACAAAGCAATGTGGTTGGATTTATGAACATTTTGGAAGCCTGTAGAAACTATCCGGTTAAACATCTGCTTTATGCCAGCTCATCGAGTGTTTACGGCAACAGTACTAAAATGCCTTTGTCGGTTATCGACCGTGTTGACAATCCGATTAGTTTGTATGCAGCAACAAAAAAAAGCAACGAACTGATGGCGCATACTTATAGTCATTTATATAATATACCAACAACCGGGCTGCGATTCTTTACCGTTTATGGTCCCTGGGGAAGACCCGATATGGCACCTATTTTATTTGCCAATGCCATTTCAAAAGGAAATCCAATCAAGGTTTTTAACAATGGAAATCTGGAACGTGATTTTACTTATGTTGATGATATTGTTGAAGGAATTACACGAATGATAACTTCAGGCCCTTTCTCCTCCGCAAATAAAGAGGAAATGGCTGAAACCAAAGCTCCTTACTCCATCCACAATATAGGAAATGGCAATCCGGTAAAACTGATGGACTTTATCGAAACCATTGAAAATTCGATTGGGAAAAAAGCCATAAAAGAAATGTACCCGATGCAGGCCGGCGATGTTTATAAAACTTTTGCCGACGTAACTTCATTACAAGAACAATATAACTACGCTCCAAACACAAGCTTAAAAGAAGGAATCGGAGAATTTATTAAATGGTATAAAGAATATTATCGGCAATAAACACAACTGTCGAGATAAGAGCAATGATTATTTTATAAAGTCAAATATTTCATTTATTTAAATACCTCTCACTTTAACAGTTTTACAATTTCTCAATTTTATAAATTTCACACTTTAACATTTTCTCTATCTTTAAATCAAAAATACAACAATATGCAACTCAAAATTAAATCAATACTGATTCTCTGTTTTGTTTTTTTCTACGGAAACATCATCCTTGCACAGGATGTAAAAAATATTGATGTAAAAACGTTACCGAAATCCGATATCCAAAAGGCCCAAAAAGCGATGCAAGATGCAGGTTTGTCGACCCAGGATGCTGCTAATCTGGCCCGACAGAAAGGAGCAACCGAGCAACAGATTCAGGATTTTAATAACCGGATAAACGATGGTGGGACTTCGGAAACGGTAATTTCAGATCCGGTTGAGGATGCATCAGAAATAGTAGAGGAGCAACAAGATGTGGAACAGTCGCAAAGAACAACCGGGTTCGATGCCGGAGGAAGAATTTTTGGTGCTTACCTTTTTAACAGCAAAAATCTGACATTTGAACCTTCTTTAAATATTCAAACTCCAAAGAATTATGTGATTAGTATTGGCGACCAGATACTGATAAATATTTGGGGAAATTCACAAAACAATTACCAGTTAACGGTAAACCAAAACGGACAGGTGATGATTCCAGATGTTGGCCCTGTTTATTTAGCGGGTTTAACTTTCGACAATGCAGAAAAAAAGATCATTGAGCGACTAACTGCCATTTATGCGGATATGGGTTCGAAAAATCCAGGAACTTTTGCACAGGTAAATATGGGGCAATTGCGTTCGATGCAAATCAATTTGGTTGGAGAAGTTTCTACACCCGGAACGTATACTCTTCCGGTTACTGCTACTGTGTTTAATGCATTGTATTTGTCGGGTGGTCCAAACAGAATAGGCTCTTTCAGAAACATAAAAATTATACGCGACAATCAAATTGTAAAATCCATTGACATCTACAAATTCCTTGTAGACGCCGATGCTTCGGATAATATTTCGCTAAAAGATGGCGATATTATTTTTATTCCTCCTGCTGAAAAACGCGTAGAAATCAGAGGTCAGTTTAAACGTAACGGACTTTTTGAATTAAAGGATGGAGAAATGTTAAACGAACTCATTCGTTTTGCAGGCGGATTTACGGAAGATTCATATTTATCGAAAATCCAAATTCTCAGAAAAACGCAACAAGGTCAGCAAATCCTGGAT
>JBNKOT010000588.1:0-5032 GCA_050294855.1 Draconibacterium sp.
GGCAAACGTCAACATCGGCTTCAATTTCAAATTCAACATTGATTTCTACAGCCGATGGATTACCGTTTTGGCTTTGGGCAAATACCGACGGAAAAATTAAAGAGGGCAATTCTTTTTTAAACCTTTCAACCATCGAAGGAAATGGAATGCACTTTTTTAACAACTCCAGATCGTTTATAAAAGCCGGTGCAGAAATCAATTATGGAATTGGCAACAACGACAAATTCTTACTTGCCAACCAACTTTTTACCCGGATTAATTTAAACAATTGGGAATTGAATGTTGGGAATTATTACGACGAACTTCAGTTTGAAGGACTTTCCACATCTAACGGTAACATGGCCAAAAGCAGAAATGCACGTCCATACACCAGAGTTGGAATTCGGGTTGCCAATTATAAACCGGTGCCATGGTTGGGCAATTTCCTGTTTTTTAAGGGCGAATTCGACGAAGGTTTTTTGTACGACGATCGTAATGTCGACAAAACACACCTGCATCATAAATCATTGTACCTGAAATTTCAAACCAATGAAAATTTTAGTATCGAAGGAGGAATGGAACATTTTGTAATGTGGGGTGGCACTTCTCAAGATCCAATATACGGTGAACTACCGGATGATTTGTCGGCCTATTGGAAATACATTACCGGACAAAGTGGCGACGATCAGTTTCCGAAAACCGATCAACAAAATGTGGCCGGAAATCAGTATGGAACTTATCAATTACGCATTACCAAAAAATTTGAAAAATTTGAAGCTCAATTTAATCTGAGTCACCCATTCGAAGATTTATCCGGAATTAACTGGCGAAACTGGCCCGACAATATTCTCACTTTTTCGGTAAAAATGAATAAAAACGAGCAATTCATCAATCACATCTTATACGAATTTACCGATACCAGACAACAGGGAATAAGCGACTCGTTGTACCGCTGGGTGGAGGATGAACAATACTGGTACCGCATTCATACCGATAATTATTACAAACACGGTGTGTATTATTCGGGGGTGACGTACCAACAAAATATGATGAGTTCGCCTCTTTTTGTACCGGTAAAAATAGAAGACGGTATTAGTCGTGGCCCTGAATCAACAAGGTTTTTTGCGCATCACATTGGAGTAAAAGGGAAACTGCATAAGGATGTTGTATGGAAAGGCATGCTCACTTATATTCAGCATATTGGAGATTGGGAAAACGAATATGATCCGGCGAGAAAACAGGTTTCTGGCTTACTCAAATTCGTTTATATCGGAGAAGCTGTTCCTTTTCGAATCGATTTAACACTGGCAGGAGATGTGGATAATTTTCAAACCGACCGCCTTGGAGCTAATATTGGACTATTTTATAATTTCTAATCTTATAACCAAAACGCTAAAAAACACATAATATCGCCAACAAATTCTTAATTGAATTTGCATGGGTAGACTTTATAGATAATTTACAATTCTGTACTTTTTTTATATTACAATCAACATCCTTTCCAGATCAACGTATAAACAGAGTTGTTTCTAGCAACTGCAATTTTCTAATCTCACTTAATTAATCTATTTTTGACCTAAATAAAAAATTAAAAACCGTGAATAAAATCTTTCTTCTTCCTCTTTTTATTATAATACTGACTAGTAATACATTCGGACAATATGCAAGCTCGTTTTCTTTATCGAATGAAACCTATGTTTCTTCAACAAATGCTTTGCCTTTTTGGCTTTGGGCTAATACAGATGGTAAAATTGAAGAGAATAATTCCTTTCTAAATTTTTCTTCATTCGAAGCAACTGGACTTCATTTTTTTAATGATTCAAATGCTTTTATAAAAACCGGGGCGGAAATTAATTATGGAATTGGCAACAACGACAACTATCTTCTTGCCAACCAACTCTTTGCAAGAATTAATTTAAACAATTGGGAATTTAACATTGGGAACTATTATCACGAGTTACAATTTGAAGGACTGTCAACTACCAATGGAAACCTGGGCAAAAGTCGGAATGCTCGTCCCCATCCTAAAATTGGTATTCGCGTTGCAGACTACAAACCACTCCCCTGGATTGGTAAATATCTGGCTTTTAAAGGAGAGTACAACGAAGGATTCTTGTATGATGATCGCTATGTGGAGAGAACACATCTGCACCATAAATCGTTTTATCTAAAAAGCGATCCTTTCGAAAATTTTAGTATCGAAGCAGGGGTGGAACATTCTGTAATGTGGGGTGGAACTTCGCCAATCTATGGGAAACTCCCCAGCGATTTTAGAGCTTATTTTGACTACATTACCGGATCGAGTGGAGATGAAAGGTTTCTGTTCATAGACCAAAATTACATTTCTGGAAATCAATACGGAACTTATCAGTTACTGTTATCCCGGGAATTTGAGAAAATTAATATCCAGTTTAATTTAAGTCATCCTTTTGAAGATTTGTCTGGAGTTAATTGGCAAAATTGGCCCGACAATATTCTTACTTTTTCTGTAAAATTCAAGGAAGAAAACAAAATTATAAACCATATTTTATACGAATTTACAGACAGTCGTCAACAAGGAATAAGTGACTCAATCTATCGTTGGGATGAAGAAAGTCAAAAATGGGACCGTCGTGAACCCGATAATTATTACGCTCATTCAATCTACCGATCGGGAGTTACATACAAGCAAAAAATGATGAGTTCTCCACTCTTTAGTCCACTTACAATAAATGATGGGATCAGTTATGGGCCGCAATCTAACCGACTGTTTTCGCATCACATCGGAGTAAAAGGGAAACTGCGCAAGGATGTTGCATGGAAAGGTATGCTCACTTATATACAACACATTGGCAAATGGGAAAACGAATATAATCCGGCGCGAAAACAGTTTTCTGGCTTACTCAAATTTGTTTATTTCGGAGAAGCTGTTCCTTTTCAAATCGATTTAACACTGGCAGGAGATGTAGATAATTTTCAAAGCGACCGACTTGGGATTCAAATTGGGTTAAATTATAATTTTTAACTTTCCGAATTTTACCAGTGATGCAGACAGAGTTACCTAATTCAATTAAATATGTTCTAAAAAAACTGGACTCAACCTATGCAATTTGGTTTGAGAATTCAAAATCGTTTTTATTGCTGGAAGAACCTGCATACGAAGTATTAAAGCAATATTCAAATGGCATTGATAAAAAGAAAATCACAACTATTTGCCAGGAAAAATTTGGTCATTTAGAAGAAAACATACCTCAGTTTGTCGATGAAATCATTCAACATATTGAATATTTTAGCGATACAATTAATATGCCGGCAATTTCAAAAAAACACAAAGTTTCAAATCAGAATCGTCTTGAGTCTTTTGTCTCAAAAAGTGTTTACAAACTGGGAGATGAGACGATAGAAGTTAAATATGGCAACAAAGACTTAAAATTCGCTGTTCATCCTTTAATCGCTCATCTCGAAATATCAAACAAAATAAAGGCAAATCATACAATCGAATGTTTTATTCAAAACAATTTGGTCGTTTCAAAATACAACGGTCAACTACTCGATGCGTACGATGAAAGTGATTTTGAATATTTTACGGGCGGCATCCGTCAGTTGATGTACAGCATTCTTTATAAGATTGATTATTACGATTGGATGGCCATGTTCCATGCATCAGGAATTAAGCAAAATAACGAATCGATTCTTTTCTCTGCAGCAGCCGGAAGTGGAAAAACTACCATTTCGGCACTCTTAAAAGCTGGTGGTTATGGCTATTTGTCCGACGATTTCATTGCTGGCGATGCCGATGGAAAAGCCTATCCTTTTCCGGCAGCGATTTCGGTAAAGGAAGGGTCGGTGAAAACCTTATCGGAATTTTATCCTGAACTCTTAAAAACCGCAACAAAAAAAACCTTTATCGGAAAAGAGGTGAAGTATATTCCGGTCAATAATATCGATGCGCAGAACAATATCGGTGTTCCGGTAAAAGCATTTGTTTTTGTTCAATTTGTAAAAAACGGCAAATTTATTTTTGAAAAAGTTGGAAAAAGAGAGGCACTACAATTGTTATTAAAAGAAACCTGGGTGAATCCAAAACCCGAGTTTGTCAGCCGTTTTTTTGATTGGATTGACAAACTCCCCTTTTATCAGTTACAATATTCGGAAACAGAACAAGCTATAGAAATAGTTCAAAAAATATTTGCTGAGAATGGGAATTAGTGCATAGGAAAGGGAGCGAGAGGTAGGCTCGTGATAGTTTCTTTCTCTTATCCTATTCCATCTACCCTATTCCATGGTTCATTTTCCTTTTCCAATATTCTTTATTCCTATTTACCACGTTGAATACGGGTGCTGCGATAACCAGGAATTAAAATATCTAATATCGTTGCTTACCTCTTTCTCTATCCACTCCGGAAAATCGACCTGCTGATTTTCGTCTTCCAATTCAACTTCGGCAACAATCATTCCTTTGTTTGCCCCTTCAAAAACATCAATTTCCCAAAGTAATTCTTTCCGTTTTTCAAAGTAACGCATTTTTTCTATCGGAAAATCCAAACACATTTTCAGTAACACTTCGGCCTCGTTTAAAGGAATTTTATATTCAATTTCAGTTCGTTTAATTCCTTCAGATTTACCTTTTATGGTAAGAAAAGCATCCTGTCCGGCAATTCGAACGCGAACCGTTCTTTCCTCATCAACCGAAAGATATCCCTGTATTAACTTCTTTCCTGTTCCCTTTGGCTTCCAGATTTTTTGATTCACCAAAAATTTTCGTTCGATCTCAATCATATTATTCATAATAAATTTAAAAGTAATGCATTAATTGATTCGGATGAATTCTAATTTCCTTTTTTGCTTATTTTTAGATTTAAAAGACTTAAAAACCTGAGTTCGATATAAAATTAATGGCTCAAATCGCGTATAAATATTGAGTTTCAAGGACTGTTTGCGAAAGCATAGCAGGCTATGGTAAGCAAATATGACGCAGAAAATCGGTATTTATAAGTGAAATTCATAGCTTTTCATTAAATAATCGATTTACGGCTCTAAATTTTATCACCATAGCTCGCTATGTCTCAAAAAT
>JBNKOT010000589.1:0-2561 GCA_050294855.1 Draconibacterium sp.
TGAAGCCATAAATTTCATGACCGAAATGTAAATTCTCATGGCACATTTATAGTGTTTTAACCATTCGTCCATGTCAAACTCCTTAAAATTAACCGGCATGGCCTGAATCAGTTTTAGCAAACAGTTGTTTAAGTCGCTAAAAAGTCCTTGAATGGAAACGTCGCGCGATGATTCGAAACTTGCTGAAGCAGGTCCTTCCGTTTTTGCCAGTATTTTTCCTAGATTTTTATCGATGGCCGACACCTCGCCCGCAGCCGACTGAAAATCAACAACTTTGTCGGATTTCATCATTCCTGATAAATTCTGAAAATCAAATTTCAAACTTGCGCCAGAAGGTTCTTTTGTTTTCCTTTTGGTAATCGGGTGCTTTTCAGCAGAGCCTTCCGACCTAAAAGTTAGTCCCGATATTGTCGATTCAGAAATTGTTGCGCGATTCATTACAACAACCTCGAGATTTTTATTTGTTCTAACGAGGTTATTAAAAAACAACAAACCTTTGTTTCTCCAAATGCTGTAGTCGGGTTGTAAATCGGCAAAAGCACAGTCCGGCCCCGAAAGCTTTCTTTTTCCGGAAAGGTGACCAAAATACACCGCTTTTATATCGAATGAGAGGTTACTGATATTTTTGTGTTGTTGCAGTTTACTGGCCACTTTTTTGAAAGATTTGCCTATAATTCCTTCAATTCTAAAAAAGTTAAATTGATCGAGATCGTAGCCCAAAGGAGTTGTAACCGGATTTTTATCGTAATGGCCAAAATCATGATTGTCGTACGACAATTGTTGCGGGAAGTCTGAAGGGTAACATTTTCGATGGTTTTCGTAATTCCACCGTGTTTCCAGCGTTCCTAAACCGGCAAACTTACTTTGCCGTTTAGAATTGTAATAATGAGGAATTGTTCGTTGCGACAAATTTCCTTTTTTCTCTGAACTGGGCGTAATTTTGAGTTTCAGCTTTTTGGGATTTGTAAGCCGTTTAAGCGAAAAACTTTCGATGATAAGAACTAGTCGTGCATGCAAATGAACTACCTTTTTCAGTTTCTCGTTTTGCAGATTCAGAATGGGCGAAGAAACAAACGCATGTCGGTATTCCATCGACTCGCAATCTTCCGTTGCAGCGCAGGCTTTACCCAGCATCAGATGTTTTGGGAATCTAGAACTGTCGGGACAACAAATGGCCGCCAAATCGAATGCATCTTCCCTGAAATTGTTATAAGCCAAAGTCAGATCTTTGAAAAAATCGAAAAGATACTGAACGCCATAAACCGGTTCCTGAAATGCCAGAAACTTCTGAATATAGGTTTTTATCAAATTAAACTGATTGGATAAGATTGTCGATAGAAAAGGATTTCCTTCGTAAATATCTTCCAGAATTGGTTCGTAAGTGGTGTAGGTTTTTGACAGTTGCGACACCAAAATATCGTAGTGATTTAAAACACTTTTCAGGTAATTTAATCCCATTCCATAATACGACTGCGAATCGAACGAATTTGGTGCAAAGAGGGGACGTGGCATCGCCAATGGTGCAAGTTTAAACTTATCGACGTATTGCGCATCGAGTTTTCCA
This sequence comes from Draconibacterium sp., assembly GCA_050294855.1. Lineage (GTDB taxonomy): Bacteria > Bacteroidota > Bacteroidia > Bacteroidales > Prolixibacteraceae > Draconibacterium. The sequence goes on from JBNKOT010000589.1 coordinate 1,565, forward strand.
CCTTTTGTTCGTGCCAGTACTTTCAACAAATCTTCTTCGTTGATCAGTAATTTCCTAAGCGTAAAAATCCGGCTAATTCCCAATTCGTCGCAACTTTTACCCAAACACGATTTCAGGTCTTTGTCTAAACACTCCAGATACAACAACACGATTTTTCCGGACAGAAAAGAATCCGACAAATCAAGCACTTCTTCTTCAGGATTAGTTTTGTCGCCCGGTGTTAACAACTCGTAAAGTGTAACATCCTGCAAATGGCTTGTTTCATCTTCAAAAGGCGGGTAACTCACCGAATTTGGTTTCACATAGTTTCGGTATCTTGTGGTCACACAATCTCCTGTTTCGATTAAAAATCCTTCCGATGTAACACCAACACCTTTTGTTATTGTTAAGGTATTTGCTGCTTCGCACAAAACATCGAGCCCGCAAACAATACCCAAACCCATCAAACTCGTTCTGGTCAGCCTGTTTTGTTGATCGAGGTATTTCACCAATTGGTTGAGTTGAGTATGGGTAAGTACCTGGTTTTTTTCAAATACAGGGTAGCTTTTAATCATCGTGTTCATCTTCGTAATTTTTAAAATGTTCCTAAAACTGAGTTATTCAAGATAATCGCTCCTTCAAGGTTTTCATCTTCTTCGCAATCGTGTAATGTACCGGTTGGGTACACATTTCTGATTTTTGTTAGTATTTCAATGAGTTCAGAAAGCGCACTCGCTAATGCCACTTTATCAGGAATTGTTCTTCCGGCTTCTGCAAGCCAAACTTTAAGTTTTGTTTCCAATTCAGTCATTTGTCTGCAATCAATCCAGCATATATTGAGCAAAACATGCGCCGGCGCTTCTTTACGTAATGTCATTTCCATAAAATTCCGATAATCCATATTTACAAACCGGTCGGGCCAGTACGGCAAAACAACCGAAACCACAAACGAATAAGGATCTTTTATCTGGCAACTTACACACTCCTGATCGAGGTGAACCGGTAATAAATCATCCTG
>JBNKOT010000590.1:0-11072 GCA_050294855.1 Draconibacterium sp.
AGATACCATCCGCCCGGCACTTCAAATTATTGGGGTGAAAGAAAAATTTAATCACATTGCCGGAATGTACATTATGATGAGCAAAAAAGGTTCGTTGTTTCTGGCCGATACAACCGTTAATATGAATCCGACCGCAAAAACACTGGTTGATACTACCTTGCTCACCGCCAAAGAAGTAAAACGGTTTAACATCGAACCCAAAATTGCACTGCTCTCCTACTCTAATTTCGGAACTTACCGGGGTCAAGGAAGTCCGGGCAGAGCAAAAGAGGCCGTTGAAATTCTTCATAAAACACACCCCGAATTGGTTGTTGATGGCGAAATGCAGGCCAATTATGCTTTAAACGGCAAATTAAGGTACAAACGCTACCCATTTAATAAATTGGGAGACAGCGATGCCAACACCTTAATTTTTCCAAACCTGAGTTCAGGAAACATCACTTACAAAGTTTTACAATCTTTAGGAGCTGCGGAAGCAATCGGACCGATATTAATGGGAATGAAAAAACCAATTCATATACTACAACGCGACAGTTCGATACGCGAAATCATTAATATGACTGCCATTGCAGTGATTGATGCACAGGCTGTCGACAACGACAAATCGCTTTTGTAAGCAATGAATATAAAAAACAACTGGTGTGGTTTAAAATATTTCCATATCAGTTGTTTCTTTTAGGGCTCAAATAAGATTTGTGTGGAAATGAAAATAATGCCTTTTCCATTTTCAGCATTGCTTGAGTAAACGAAAAAAGGTCGCCCAAAATCAAACGACGCTGAACACCCCCTTCTATATTCTGAATAGATTTCTAGAATCCGATCCCTATTCCAACACTAAAAAAAGGCTTGTAGCTTTTATACGGCGAATTATCGTTGTTTAAAACATCGAATAAAACCTGAGCCATAAACCATGTATTTGTTGTAATTGGTCTACTCAAGCCACCTCCCAGGAATAAAAAGGGAACCCAGTTTCGGTCTTTATTAGGATCACCATAAAGCTTGTAATTCATTCCCGAATATTCGGCATGCAAATAAATGGCCGGAACAACCCGGTATCGGGTAAAAATACTTGCCCCGTAATTCGATCCCGAATTATCGCTATAACTGCTGTATTCGTAATTTAACTGCCCTCCAACCGAAAAATTCGGAGTGAGTTTATAAGCAACCAAAGGTGCGGCTCCAATTACGTTGTAACTACCAAACGAAACATTTACAAATCCGCCGTAATACAACTTACTTTTATCGAACTTCGAATAGTATTGTTCAGCATCTTGTCCTTGTCTTTCTCTCTCAACATAAATAATATCTGATTGTGCAAAGCTGCCAATTGCCATTAATAATGCCAAAGCGAGAAATAGGAGTAATTTCATCTTTTAATATTTAAGTTTGGTTTGACATTTACGATTAAAAATAAATTCAAAAATTTCAACACATTTTGTATGTTTGGTTGAAGAAATATTCCGATGCTTACCAACTCCATCCTTCGCGGTAATTGTGTTTTATCATTGACCGGGCAAATTCCAGCGCATTTACTTTTTTGTAATCCGTATTAAAACTAGGTTGATTATTCACTTTTTTATAAACGTGCGAAGTAATCAAATCCACCGATTCATCAGCATTAATATTTTTAAAACTCATATTTTCGCCATCCCATTCCAGCTCACGATTCAAGCCCTGCAAACGAATGGAAAGGTTGCCCATTAATACCATTTCGGTTAAGGGGCCGGCGTATTCAAAGTTTGAACAGGCCTCTTTTCGTGTCATTGGATTTTCTTTACTTGCACGCACCCAATCCATTTCGTGGCGACCACCGCCCAACACATCATCTTTAATCCGTTCGATCGTTTTTTCAGGAGTTTTGTAATCGTTCATAATAACTTTGTATCCCTCACCGTAATTACTACTGATGATTTTTCCTTTTGTTCCGATGAATAAATTCACTTGCTCGAGGTTAATTCCTTTTGGTAAATCCCACGATCTTGACGGTGTAATTCCACCGTCGTGCCAAACCAGTTTTAATTCGGGGAAAGCAACATAAGGCAAATTTTTACGAGCCGGAAATGTAAATTCAACTTCGGAAGCCTGCGGTGCACTTTCGGTGTTTACCACGGTTGAACTCGATTGTACTTTTATAGGATACTTCAGATTTAAAGCATAAAAAGGCACATCCAAAACATGACATCCCATATCGCCAAGTGCTCCGGTTCCATAATCCCACCATGCACGCCAGCTCCACGGATGATACGCTTCGTTGTAAGGTCGGTATGGTGCAGTTCCGATAAACAAATCCCAGTCGAGTTTTTTCGGAATTTTTTGTTCCTCGGTCGGACGATGCAAACCTTGTGGCCAGATTGGACGGTTAGTAGTTGCATGTACTTCGTAAACATCGCCAATCACACCAGCATGTATCAGTTCTGTTACTTCACGAACCTCATCGTTGGAATGACCTTCGTTTCCCATTTGTGTAGCAACCTTGTATTTTTTTGCTGCTTTTGTTAATTCGCGTGCTTCCCAAACCGTGTGTGTCAAAGGTTTCTGACAATAAACATGTTTTCCCATTTGCATGGCTGTCATTGCCTGAATTGCATGCGAATGGTCGGGCGTTGCAATAACAACTGCATCAATGTTTTTATGGTTTTTATCAAACATTTTCCGGTAATCATCAAATCGTTTTGCTTTTGGATAAGCATCAGCCACAGGTTTGGCATAATCCCAATCTACATCGCAAAGTGCCACAATATTTTGTCCGGGCATATTTCTGAGGTTTACTTTACCTTTTCCGCCAACTCCAATTCCTGCAATATTGAGTTTATCGCTGGGTGGAATGTGTCCCAAACCTGCCACAGCATTACTCGGAATTATCGAAAAGCCGGCAAGCGCAGTCGCTGTTGTTCCTATAAAATTTCTGCGTGAAAAATTTTGTTTATTAGTCATAACTATGATTTTAGATTAATCTTCTTTAAACCCTTCAACTGAATTGTTGTTAAATTTATAGAATTGAAAGGAATATAAAAAGAGTATTAACACTAATTTGGATGAATGAAAAGAAATTCATGAGTATCTGGAAAAAACTAAAGATAAAAGAGAAAATAAAGTATGGGCGCGCGCTGGTGTAAAAGGAATGAGTTTTTTCTGAATTGGCGTTACAAATTTAAAGCACTGGAAAAAAGTGGGCATAAACCACGAGCTGGCACTTGAACTTTGAATGAACCCAACATAGAATATTTAATCCTTTCCACACTGATCGATGATCCAAAAATAATTTCGCGCACACAATTTAATAAGCAGGTGAAAGATTTGGATTTTTGGATGTTGTCGGATTCATACTGTGGCTATTTGCTTCCAAAGTTTCCTGAAATTAAAGAACTGGCCGAAGAACGGATGAAAAGCAAAAATAAACTGGAACGGCGATGTGGATTTCTCCTAATGTATCAGGTGGCAAAAAACAATCCATCTGCTTTTTATTGAAATAATACAGGTTAATTATTTTTTCTGAATGAAAACTATTCCATTTTTTCCAACTATTTTTGAAAAATGAATATCGACAAATATCCATCGAGATTACTGGAGAATGCGGTCAATGAGTTTTCCAAACTTCCCGGCATCGGACGAAAAAGTGCCTTGCGCCTTGTTTTACATCTGCTTCGTCAGAATAAAGAGGAGGTCAGCACTTTTGGAAACAGTCTCATTGCTTTACGAAACGAAATAAAACACTGCAAAATCTGCCATAATATTTCCGACACAGAAATCTGTCAAATATGCTCCAATCCGGCACGAAACGAAAGTGTGGTTTGTGTGGTTGAAAACATCCGCGATGTAATGTCGATCGAAAACACTCAGCAATTCAACGGTTTATATCATGTTTTGGGAGGAATAATTTCGCCAATGGATGGAATTGGGCCGGCCGAACTCGAAATCGATTCGCTGGTAAAACGAGTTGAAAAAGGAGAAATTGTCGAAGTTATTCTGGCGCTTTCAACAACCATGGAAGGCGACACCACTAATTTTTATATTTTCAGGAAATTAAAAGCTTTCGAGGTTAAACTTTCGACGCTGGCACGTGGAGTTTCAATTGGCGACGAACTCGAATATACCGACGAAATTACTTTGGGGCGCTCGCTTGCCAATCGTGTTCCATATGAAACGAGTATTAGATAATTTTTACATTTAATTTGGCGTATTCGATGCGAGTTCCATCCAATACCTTTAATATTAGAAACGAATATGAGATGAAAGTTCTGCGTGGAGATAATTTAAAAACTTACATCAGAAAACGTTTAATTTTCCGTTATCCAAAAAGGAATACTATTTTTATAAAAAATATCGGACCAAACGAATGGATCTATCAATAATTATTGTCAACTACAACGTCAAACATTTTTTGGAACAGTGCCTGCATTCGGTGCTAAAAGCTTCTAAAAATATTACGGCCGAAGTTTTTGTTGTCGACAATAATTCGGTTGATGGTTCGGCACAACTGATTACCGAGAAATTTCCGCAAATCAACTTTATTGAGAACAAAGAGAACCTTGGTTTTTCGAAGGCAAATAATCAGGCAATTTTAAAATCGAAAGGCAAATATGTTTTGCTGTTAAATCCCGACACGGTGGTTGAGGAAGACACTTTTTCGAAAGTGATATCTTTTATGGACAAACATCGCGAAGCCGGTGGTTTGGGCGTAAAAATGATCGACGGGAAAGGAACTTTTTTGCCCGAATCGAAACGCGGATTACCAACGCCGTGGGTGGCTTTTTATAAAATGTTCGGTCTTTCGAAATTGTTCCCAAAATCGAGAAAATTCGGTCAGTACCACCTCTCCTATTTAAACGAAAACGAAATTCACAATGTGGATGTTTTGGCAGGAGCTTTTATGTTGTTGCGCAAAGAAACACTCGATCAAATCGGGCTGCTCGACGAAACATTTTTTATGTACGGCGAAGACATCGACCTTTCGTACCGGATAACTAAGGGTGGATACAAAAACATTTACTTCCCCGAAACAACTATTATTCATTACAAGGGCGAGAGCACAAAAAAAGGATCGCTTAATTATGTGAAAGTGTTTTACAATGCGATGATCATTTTTGCGCGGAAACATTTTTCGGGAGGAAAAGCAAATATTTATTCTTTTCTCATTCATCTGGCCATTTATTTCCATGCCTTATTAACGGTTTCCACAAGAGTTTTCAAAAAAATATACCTACCGGTTCTCGATGGGTTATTCATCTTCTCGGGCTTTTTATTTTTAACATCTTACTGGGAAAATGTCCGCTACGAATCGGGATATTATCCCCCCGAATTTTTACAGTTTGTAGTTCCGGTTTATATCCTCATTTGGATTTTGGGCATCCTTTTTTCAGGAGGTTACAAAAAACCAGTGAACTTGTATAAAGTTTCGCGCGGTGTACTTTGGGGATCGATTTCAATTTTACTAATTTATTCGCTGGTCGACGAACGTTATCGCTTTTCTCGTGCACTTATTTTGCTCGGATCGGTCTGGGCCGTTTCGGTTTTGCTGATCTTCAGGATTATTTTCCACAACTTAAAAATCAAAGCTTTCCGGCTCGATACAAAAAAGATTAAAAAAATTGCAATTGTTGGTCATGCAGCCGAAGCCGCACGCGTAAAAAGATTAGTCGAAGAAACACAAATTCAATCCGAATTTGCGGGTTTTATTTCAATCGACAAAACCGACAAAGGCGAAAATTATATAGGGCAGCTCGATCAACTCACCGAAATCATAAGCATTAACCGCATCGATGAAATTATTTTTTGCGCCGAAAACATTAGTTCTGCACAAATTATCCGCGCTATGCTCGACCTAACCAACCTCGATATCGACTATAAAATTGCGCCACCCGAAAGTGTAAGTATTATCGGGAGCAACTCAATTCACACCGCCGGCGATTTGTATGTAGTGAATGTGAATGCAATTTCGAAACAAAGCAACAAACGTAAAAAACGTGTTTTCGATGTTGAAACTTCGGTGATTTTGCTCGTTTTGAGTCCGCTGATTTTTTGGTTTTTTAAACAAAAATCACAGTTCTTTTCGAATGCAGTGAATGTGCTTGTAGGCAAAAAAACGTGGATTGCTTATCTTCCTGAAAAGGGCAGTTTCGAAAACCTGCCGGAGTTGAAAAATGGAGTTCTTAATCCGGGCGATATGTTTTCGAATTTATCGCTCGATGCTGATAAAAAAGCACAGTTAAATATGCTTTATGCCAAAGATTACAGTTTGTTAACCGATGCTGAAATTCTTTTTAAAAGCTGGAAAAATCTGGACCGATAAACCAATAAAATGAACGATCAACTTAGCTACGGAAAAATTACACTTCGCCCACTCGAACCCGAAGACATCGATATTTTGTATCGTTGGGAAAACGACATGAGCATTTGGGAAGTGAGCAACACAAAAACTCCGTTTTCGAAACACATTCTTGCACAATATATTCTTGAATCGGCAAAAGATATTTACGAGTCGAAACAGTTGCGTTTAATGATACAAAACGAGAATATGGAAGTGGTTGGTGCGGTCGATCTTTTTGATTTTGAACCCTATCATTTACGTGCCGGTGTTGGAGTTTTAATTCATAAAACGACCGATAAAAACAAGGGGTACGCAAGCGATGCGCTGCAGGCGATGTGGAATTACGCATACGAAATTTTGGGATTAAAACAATTGTACGCCAACATTACTTCTGACAACGTAATTAGTCTAAGATTATTCGAAAAAGCCGGTTTCAAAAAAGTGGGCGTAAAAACAGACTGGATAAGAACCCCTTCCGGCTGGAAAGACGAAATTCTGTTTCAAAAAATATTGGCTTAATTCGGGTGCAGAGAATTGTATTTGCCGTGATTTTAATTCGATTGAAAACCACGTTTCCTGATTAACTAAATCCCACCCCGTCGTTGGAGCATCGTTCAGTAAAATCAGGAATTTCGCGTAAATACGAAAAATTGTTTTTGACGTAATCAATCGCGCAGGCAAAATGCTGAAACCCGTTTGAAACGACTACTTTTTCGACCCGAAGCGACATGTTATAACGAACCACCTGATCGAAGGCATTCTGCGAAATCTTTACGTTTGGCGCTTTAAATTCGGCAATTAAAAGTGGTTGCCCGTTGCGTAAATATATTAACAAATCGAAGCGACGTTGTTTGCCGTTTACCTTAATCTGTTTTTCAACGGCCATTAAATTTTCAGGATATTTTTTTTCATGAATTAAATACTGAATAAAATTCTGCCGCACCCACTCTTCTGGCGTCAACACCACAAATTTCTTTCTGATCCGGTCAAAAATCAGTGTTTTCTCTCCTTCCATCTTTGTACGAAAAGTATATTCAGGTAAATTTAATTTCTCCATTTTCACTGTTAATAATCCACTTTAAATCCTTTTGGTTGAGGCGATCTAAAAATGTACATTTGTCAAACCTAAAACGAAATATTTTTCAATTGGGTCAAAGGTAAAACTTATTGTTATATGAAACGAACATGAAATTGAATCTGCTATATTTCGAAAATCAGCATCGTTTAATTTCATTGGGAGTTCCCTGTCCGACTGCGCTGGTGCCTGGCGGGCATCGAATACCTTTAAAACAAACATTTTAATGAGATGAAGACAAAAAAAGAGATTGTTGATAATTGGCTTCCGCGATACACAGGGAAAAAACTGGAAGATTTCAGCAAATTTATATTACTCACCAATTTCCAGGATTATGTAGATCGGTTTGCGCAACGTTTTGAAGTTCCGGTTGAAGGCGGCGACAAAAATATGCCGAGTGCAACTGCAGAAGGAATTACCATTATCAACTTTGGAATGGGTAGCCCAAATGCGGCCACGGTGATGGATTTACTGAGTGCTATAAAACCCAAAGGAGTTTTGTTTTTGGGAAAATGTGGCGGATTAAAACAAAAAAATAAACTGGGCGATCTAATTCTCCCAATTGCAGCCATCAGAAGCGAAGGAACATCGGACGATTATTTACCACCCGAAATTCCGGCTTTGCCTGCATTTAATTTGCAACGAGCAGTTTCGCACATTCTACGAAACTCGGAACAGGATTACTGGACCGGAGTTGTTTTTACCACCAACCGCCGGGTTTGGGAATACGACGACCGTTTTAAAAAATACCTCAAAAAAACACGGGCGATGGCCATCGACATGGAAACAGCAACTTTGTTTACCGTGGGTTTTGCCAACCAAATTCCAACCGGAGCTTTGCTATTGGTTTCAGATCAGCCCATGATTTCGACTGGAGTAAAAACAATAGCAAGCGATTTAAAAGTAACTTCAGAATTTGTTGAAACACATATTAATGCAGGAATACAGGCACTTTTTGAAGTGAAGAACAACGGACTTTCGGTCAAACATCTTAGATTTTAGAATGGATTTTAATTCGATATTACAAAACCTGAAAAAGGGAATTTTTCACCCCATTTACTTATTACAAGGCGAAGAACCGTATTACATCGACGAGATTTCGAACTACATCGAAAAAAATGTGTTGAGCGAGGCCGAACGTGGATTTAATCAAACCATTTTTTATGGTAAAGATTCTGATGCAATAACTATCGCAGAAAGTTCGATGCGTTTTCCGATGATGGCCAGCAAACAGGTAATTATCGTAAAAGAAGCACAGTCGCTTGGAAAAATCGATCAACTGGCATCGTACGCCGAAAAACCGCTGGCATCAACCATTTTGGTTTTGAACTACAAATACAAAAAACTCGACTCGAGAACAAAATTAGCCAAGTGGATAAAAAAGAACGGAGTTATTTACACTTCAGAAAAAATACGGGACTACAAACTACCCGATTGGATAACTGTGTATCTTACACACCGGAATTTTAGTATTACTCCACAAGCCGCGCAAATTTTAACGGCATATTTAGGCACCGATTTGGGCAAAGTGGCCAACGAACTCAACAAACTGGTGATTGCTGTAAAAGACTCAACAACAATTACTCCCGAACACATTGAGAAGAACATTGGTTTGAGTAAAGATTTTAATGTTTTTGAATTACAAAATGCGCTGGGCGAAAAAAATGTTTTAAAGGCCAACCAAATCATACAATACTTTGGTTCAAATCCGACTTTATATCCGATTCAGAAAACCGTTTCGAACCTGTACTTTTATTTTTCAAAGTTATTTACGTATCATTTTTTAAAAGATAAATCGGAGCGAAATGTTGCAGCACAACTGAGGTTACATCCTTATGTAGCTAAAAATTATATGCTTGCCGCCAAACGCTACAATCCTACAAAACTCTACGAGATTATGGGGATTTTACGCGATTACGACATGAAAAGTAAAGGCTTTGGAGTTTCTACCATGGTCGACTCTGCCGATTTACAAAAAGAAATGATTTATAAAATATTACATTAAATGATCACCTGGCTTATTATTGGCGTAACCGCCCTGGTTTCTTACCTTGCTTTTCAGAATGCTTCGTTGTATTCGAAATTACAATTTAATGCAGCAAAAGTTGTTCAGGAAAAAGAGTATTACCGGTTGATTTCGCATGCATTTATTCATGCCAACTGGACTCATCTACTGGTAAATATGTTTGTACTGTTTTTCTTTGGAAGAAACATTGAAGTTTATTTTGAATATTATTTTGGGAACAAGGCAATTGCCTATTTTCTTCTGCTTTATTTTGGCGGAATTCTTGCTTCTAATGTGTGGAGTTTGATCAAACATCATAATAATTTTTATTACAATGCGGTTGGCGCATCGGGAGCAGTTTCTGCGGTACTTTTTGCCGCCATATTTTTTAATCCCTGGGAAAAACTGTATTTGTTTGCCGTACTACCGATTCCGGGGATTTTGTTTGCAGTTGGTTACCTTTTTTACTCCTACCAAAAAGGAAAAAAAGGCAACGATAATGTGGCACACGACGCACATCTATTAGGTGCTGTTTTTGGTTTTATTTTTCCAATTCTGCTAAAACCAGACTTGTTTCAACAGTTTCTAGACCAATTGTTTTCAATTCTCTAAAACACATAATTTAATCCACAAATGGATTTTCTGATTATCAACGGCGAAATACTAAAAAAAGAAGAGGCAAATCTCACACCTCTTTTTTGGGATGAACCGTTTATTATTTCGCAGAAAATCTGGTATGGTTTTGGGGGAATTCCACAATTTACCATCAATCTGAATTTTCTAATTCAACAGCTGGAAGCTTTAAATTATCAACTCCCGGCATTTTTAAAAAATAAAAGAGAGCTTTTTCGGATTACAAAACGGATGCTGAATAAAAATAAGTTTTACCGGTCAGGAATTGTTACGATTCAGCTTTTTATCAACAACACCCACATTAATTATTTAATTACAAGCATTGCTTATCCGGAATTCGATTTCCCAATTTCGAAACATGGTTTGCTGATTAATTTCTCGGACAACATTAAAAGTTCCGAAAACCGATTAAATCAACACAAATTTTATAATCGGGCAAACTGGAAAATAAACCGGGCAAAATTGCGCGATTCTTCGTTTCAGAATTCAATTATTTTAAACCAGAACGGAATGATTTGTGAAGGAATTGCCTCCAACATTTTTATGCTAAAAGATAATGTACTTATTACTCCATCGTTCGACAGTGGTTGTTTTGAAGACACTTTACGAGCTACAATTATTAAAACTGCAGCGGCTTTAAAAATTAAAACCGCAGAGATACCAAACATCAGAAAAGAGCATGTTTTAGCGATGGACGAGCTGTTTTTTGCCAGCGAGGAATTTGGCATCCAATGGATTTTAGGCATCGAAAACAAACGATTTGTTCCAAAAATAAGCAACCTGATTTACGAAAAACTCAACGAAATTTTAAAAGAGAAAATTGCCGAATAAGAACAATTAGCGATATGGATTGAAAACTGCGACAATAATAACTAATTCAAAGTTGGATTTTCAGGAAAGTGTTCCCAGATGGTATAACGGGAGCCGGCTTTTTTTACAAATTCTGTCCACGACTCATTATCAAAATCCTGCATCACCAATTCTTGCTCAACATCGGTAACCAGCCACGAATCTTCTTTTAGTTCATCATCGAGTTGCCCGGCATCCCACCC